>CAUQRE010000067.1:0-5976 GCA_963520315.1 uncultured Campylobacter sp.
AGCGTTTGCAGATGATTTTTAGCGCCTTTGCCGACGATACGATAGGCACCAAAGCGACATCGGGGAAACCCTCGGTAAATTCGGGCAAATTCGTAGGCAAGCCAGCACCCGTGATGATCACGTTTATGCCGTGGTCGCAGGCGTCTTTTACGATGCGATCGTAGTCGTTGCTGGCGTATAGGATATTTACCCCAAGAGGCCTGTCGCCGCAAATTTTACGCGCATTATCGATAACGGCTTTTAGCCCCGCGCGCGAGTAAAAATTTCCGCTACCGTAAGGCTTGGCATTTAGCTCTTTGGTGATGTATTTTCGCCCTTCGTAGTAGCCCGTTCCCACAGAGCTTATGACGCCTAGACCGCCTTCTAGGCTGACGTTTCCGGCGAGCCTATCCCAGCTGATGCCAAGCCCCATTCCGCCTTGGATTATGGGGTGGGCTATCTCGTATTTTCCGATTTTTACCGACATCACGTTACCTTTAATTTCGCAAATTTTCGCTGGCCTACCAGCAAGAGATCGCCGCCCGCTTCGAGCTTTAACTGCTCGTCGCTGAGCTTTTTTTGGTGTAGACTGACGGCGTGTGCGGCGATATCGCGGCGGGCTTGAGAGTAGGCGCTAGCCAGCCCGCACGCCGTTAGAGCTTCTACCACCCAAACGCCCGCTTTTAGCTCAAATTCGGCTATTTCGGTAGGAATTTGATTTTGCGAGTGCACGCGGTCAAATTCGGCCTTCGCCTCTTTTGCCGCCGCTTCGCCGTTATATCTAGCCGTGATTTCTAGCGCTAGGGCTTCTTTTACGGCTTTTGGGTGAGCTTTGCCGCTAGCTACGTCCGCTTTTAAATTTGCGATTTCCTCGGTACTTTTTTCGCTTAAAAGCTCGTACCAACGCCACATCAGCTCATCGCTGATACTTAGCGTTTTAGCAAACATATCGTTTGGCGCGTCGGTCACGCCGATATAGTTTCCTAGGCTCTTACTCATTTTATTTACGCCGTCAAGCCCCTCTAAAAGCGGCATCATGATGACGGCTTGTTCTTTACCGACGTTATAAACTCGCTGTAAAGTTCGCCCCATTAGAAGGTTAAATTTCTGATCCGTGCCGCCCATTTCGATATCGCATTTCATCGCAACGCTATCGTAACCCTGCAAAAGCGGATACAAAAACTCGCTGATAGATATCGGACTGCCGGCGTTTAGACGCTTTTCAAAGTCGTCGCGCTCAAGCATCCTAGCCACGGGAAAGGTGCTAGTTAGCTCCACGATACCCGCAGCCCCCAGCTCGTTACACCATTTTGAGTTAAACATTATACGCGTTTTGCTCGGATCTAAAATTTTAAACACCTGCTCCTCGTAGGTTTTGGCATTTTTCTTAACGGTATTTGCGTCAAGCTTTTTTCTAGTCGCCGATTTGCCGCTAGGATCGCCGATTTGCCCGGTAAAGTCGCCTATCAAAAACTGCACTATCGCGCCGTGCTTTTGTAAAAAGGCCATCTTTTGAAGCACCACGGAGTGTCCTAGGTGCAAATCTGGAGCCGTCGGGTCAAAGCCTGCCTTAACGTAGAAATTTTCGCCTTTTTCGTAGTAGTTTTTTACTAAATTTTCTATGCGCTCCTCGTCTATCATCTCGGCGACGCCTTTTTTTATCTCGCTCATTATTTTGCTCAAATTTTCGCCCATTTTCTCTCCTAAATTTATTAATGTCCGTATGCGTCGTCAAGCGACACAAAGTCGATGATCTTGTAGCGATCTTTTAGTCGCTCTTTTATTTCGTTCACGTTTAAATTTTCGCCAAGCTCGATCGTTAGCTCAAAAAGATCGGCCGTAGCTTCTCTGGTTTCCGTAAGGCTGATCGTTACGAGGTCGATTTGCATTTTCGCCATAAAAGTTAAAAACTCGGCTAGCGACCCGCGTCTGTTTTCAAGGCTCAAAATAATCTTAAATCTATGCGGAGCGATCTTCGTCCATTTGACGAAAATCATCTCGTTTTTCTCCTCGGCTAGTTTCATAAACCGTTCGCAAAGCTTGTGATGAACGGTAACGTGATGGTAGTTTCTAAAGCCCACGATATCGTCGCCGCGCTTTGGATTGCAACAATAATCAAACTCTACGCTATTTATTTTGTGGTTCGAGTAGATCACGATATTTTCAAATTTTTGCTTTTTTACGTTATATTTATCCGTTAGCGCGATGGCAAACGGACGGTCTTTTTTTACGTATTTTTTTAGCGCGTTTACGATGTCTTGTAAGTAAACCGAGTCAAATGCGGCCTTAAAAATTTTCTTTGTTAAATTTTCGCTATCCACCCACTGCGATATAGTTTCGGAAGGAACGCCGAAAATCCCGCTTAAAATCTCAAGCGCGACCATGTTATTTATATCTCTTATCTTTTGCTTGCAGTATGAGCGTATCGTAGCTCTAGCCTTGCCAGTTTTTACGCTGCCTAGCCACGAACAACGGTATTTTGGCTCATCGCCCGTTACGATGCTTACTATGTCGCCGTTTTTTAGCTCCGTTAGTAGCGGCACTCGCATACGGTTTACATAGGCCTCTTTTGCGTATAGTCCTACTTGCGTATGTATCTCGTAAGCATAATCAAGCGCGGTCGCGCCGCGAGGAAGCGTAAATATATCTCCCTTCGGCGAATAAACCGCAACGTCTTCTACATAGAGGCTATCTTTTGCGTATTCGTAGAGCTCCTCTGGATTTTCGTTCGCCTCTTCTATGCCGTTTTCTATGCCGCTGATGTCGCTTAGCCAGTCGAGTTTTGGGTTTAAAAAGCCGCCGCTTTTATATTTCCAGTGCGCCGCGACGCCGTACTCTGCGGTTTTATGCATATCAAAGGTACGAATTTGCACCTCAAAGATGCTTTTGTTATCAAATATCGTCGTGTGTATGGTCTGGTAACCGTTTTGCTTAGGGAGCGCGATATAGTCTTTAAAACGCGAGATTAGAGGATTAAAATTTATATGTAAATTTCCAAGCACCAAATAGCAATCTTGCGGCTCTTTAACCAGCACGCGAGCAGCTAGCAAGTCCAGTACCTCTTCTATAGAGATACCTTTTCGCTGCATTTTTAGATAGATAGAGTAGTGATGCTTGACGCGCTTTTGTATCTCAAAGTCTGTTTCGCTAAAGCCGTTTTCAAGCAAAATTTGAAAAATTTTATCGGTAAACGCGTTTAGCTTTAGTACGAGCTGTTGCTTATGCTCGTTTAGATAGTCGTCTATTTTTTTGTATTCTTCGGGTAAAGCGTATTTAAAACTAAGATCGTCAAGTACGTTCTTTATGGACGAGATACCTAATCTATGCGCGATAGGAGCATAAACCATAAGCGTCTCTTCGGCGATTCGCTTTTGCTTTTCGGGGCGCAATGCCTCTAGCGTTAGCATATTATGCAGTCTATCGCAAAGCTTCACCACGAGCACCCTCACGTCCTCGATCGATATAAGCAGCATCTTACGAAAGGTCATGGCTGACGCCGCCAGGCGTTCGTTTGACTCCGAGCTAGCCAGCTTATCCTCTCTGATGGCTACGATTTTAGTTAGTCCTTCGACTAGCTTTGCTACCTCTTCGCCAAAGTCCTCACGCACGCTTTCTATCGATCTATCCGTATCCTCGACCACGTCGTGCAGCAAGGCGGCTATAACCATAGCCTCATCAGCGCCCATATGCGCTACGATGCAAGCTACTAGGATAGGGTGTATCGCGTATGGTTCGCCGCTTTTTCTAAACTGTCCGGCATGAGAGATGACGCAGCACTCGACGGCGCGCTCTAAATTCGGAGTAAAGCACACTAGCGAGCTAAGTAGCGCACGCGCCTGCGATACGTCTTTGCATGAAAGTACGTCGTCTATTAGCTGCTCTAGTAAAAATCCGCTATTTGGCTGCTTCAACTATACCCTCTAAAGCTATTTTGCCCTCGGCTATCTCGCGCAATGCGATATCGGCAAATTTCATCTTGCTAACGTCGATATCAAGCAGGCTTTTTGCTCCGCCGGCTAGCGCCTCGGCTCTTTTGGCTACGACTAGAGCAAGCTTATATCTATCGTCTCCGACGAGTTTTAAAGCCCTTGCCGCTACTTCTTCAGATCTCATTTATTCTCCTTAAATTTAGTTTCTCACGACGGAGCAAAACGCGCTCTCATCGCCTTGTATGATTTTAAGCAAATTCCCGTCTTTAAACATATTACAGACTAAGATCGGTAGCGAGTTGTCTTTAGCTAGCGCTATGGCCGTATCGTCCATCACTTTGATATCGTCGCTCATAGCAAGCTCGTAGTTTAGCTCTTTTAGCAGCGTCGCGTCGTCGAATTTATTCGGATCTTTATCGTAAACGCCGTCTACTTTCGTAGCCTTGATGATCATATCCGAATCAATCTCGATAGCGCGCAAAGTCGCAGCCGTATCGGTAGTGAAAAACGGATTTCCCGTACCTGCGGCAAATATCACGACGCGACCTTTTTCAAGGTGCCTGTTTGCGCGCCCGACGATGAAGGTTTCGCAGATAGCCTCCATCTTTATCGCGCTTTGTACGCGTACGTCTAGGCCTACGCTCTCTAACGCTTCTCTCATAGCAATAGAGTTTATCACGGTAGCTAGCATGCCCATATGATCGCCGCTAGTGCGCTTTATGATGCCGTCTCTAGCGGCGCTAACTCCGCGTATGATGTTGCCTCCGCCGATGACGATGCCTACTTGGATACCGTTTTCTACCAGCTCTTTTATCTGTTTTGCGATAAATTTAAGCACTGCGTTATCTATACCAAAGCCGCTATCTCCGGCTAACGCCTCGCCCGAAAATTTAACTAAAATTCGCTTCTTTTTCTCCATTTTTCATCTCCTTAAAATTTTGCGATTTTAACTAAATTTGCTTTAAATTTTGCTAATCCGCCCGAAAAACGGCTATTTTAAGCCGATTATCTCAAGCGGATCTATATGATAGTTTTTTTGCGTAACTTCAAAGGTAAGGTCTCGCTGAACGCGGCCGATGACGTAGCCTTTTTGCACTTTAGCGCCCACTTTTACGGTAGGGGCGATCTGGCTAAGGTGCGCGTAGATCGTGTGGATGCCGTTTGGATTTTCTATGATTACGACTTTATCTAACATCGCGGTTTCTTTAGCAAAGACCACTTTACCGTTAAATACGCTTTTTACTTTCGCGTCCGGCGAATTTGCGCTTAGCACGACCGATTCGTTAAAAATTTTGATGTTATAGATAGGGTCTACATAGTTGCCGAATTTTTGCTTGACCGTAAAGCTCTCAAGCGGAGCGATCGTTTTTTCTCCGCTATATTTTTTCACGAGGCTAGTTTGATAGCTCGAGCCAAACTGCTTCACGTCTCCATCAGACGCGCTCACGCCGACCTCGCCTTTTTTATTATTCTTATTTTTTTGAGCTTTGGCTTCGGCCGCTTTTTGCGCGGCTAGGGCTTTTTTAGCCTCTTCGCTCTCTCTTTTTGCGACGATTTTTAGCTCTTCTAGCGTCTTTCTGATCTCGTCTTGTTGGGCTTGCAGGCGCGAGAGCTGCTTTTGATAAATTTCTTTATCTCGCTTTAAATTTGCCAGCGTTTTCATCTGCTTATCTTGCAGGGAAACGAGTTCGGCTTGCTTGAATTTAAAATTTTTTAAATTAGATTTTATGCCCTCTATCTTATCGTTTTGCGTTTTTATCAAATTTTGCGTACTTTCATACTGCTTGGCAAGCGCGTTAAAATCGTCTTTTAGCACCGAATTTAACTTACTTAGTATCTCTGTAGCGATGATGCTATCTTCGCCCTCGGCGTATTCTTTAGGCATTATGAGATCAAACGAAAACTCGTCTGATATGATACGCACGATACTTTTTTGGATATCTTTTTGACTTTGGGTTAAATTTTTATTTTGATTTACCAGCTCATCAAGCTCGTTGCCCGCGCTTTTAGCGCTATTTTCCAGCTGCGCTATTTGCATGATGAGCTCTTTCATCTTATCATCGGTTTG
>CAUQRE010000068.1:0-5963 GCA_963520315.1 uncultured Campylobacter sp.
CATCGTGCCGCATATCGCTCGCTCTATCGTCGGGGCGAATTTTAACGTCTTGCTGCCCGTTTCTATGCTATTAGGCGCGCTATTTTTGCTAGTAGTCGATACTATCGCAAGGTGCGCGATGGCTAGCGAAATACCCCTTGGCATCATCACCTCGCTCATCGGTGCGCCCGTTTTTATCTACCTGCTTTATCAGAGCAAAAAGGGCTGGCTGTGAAATTTGAGATAAAAAATTTAAGCTGCGGATACGGCAAAAAGCTAGTCGTGAAAGAATTTAGCGCCGAGTTAGAAGACGGAGAAATTTTATGCTTGCTCGGACCAAACGGCGTGGGCAAGACGACTGTTTTTAAGACGATTTTGGGATTTTTAAAGCCTTTTGGCGGAGAAATTTTAGCAGACGGGCGAGATTTTTTCGCTTTAAGCGACAAAGAGCGAGCAAAGATCGTTAGCTACGTGCCTCAGGCTCACACTCCGCCCTTTGCTTTTAAGGTTTTAGACGTCGTTTTGATGGGGCGCTCGCCATATATCGGAGCTTTTGAAAATCCAAGCGCAAAAGACGTAAATATCGCCCTGCAAAAGCTTGATATGCTAGGAATGAGCGAATTTGCGGATAAAATTTACACCGATATCAGCGGCGGCGAGAGGCAAATGGTCCTAATAGCAAGGGCTTTAGCGCAAGAAGCAAGCGCCGTGATGCTTGATGAGCCGGCTTCAAATTTGGACTTCGGCAATCAAGTAAAAATCCTAAAAGCCGTAAAAGAGCTAGCAGCAAACGGGCATAAAATCATCATGACCTCGCACTTTGCCGAGCATGCTTTTTACATAGACGCCAAGGTCGCGCTTTTAAAAAGAGATCAAAACATCATCTACGGCAGCGCTAGCGAAGCGATAACGGATGAAAATTTAAAACTTGCTTACGGCGCCGATATAAGAGTAGTAAAAAACGAGATCGAAGGCAGGAGCGTTTATTCCTGCGTTCCCATCATTTAAGGAGAAAAAATGAGAAAAATTTTGACGGTTTTGATACTTGCGGCTTGTCTTTTGCAAGCGCGTATCATAGTGGATGGCGGCGGCAAAGAGGTAAAAATACCTGATAACGTAGAGCGCGTAACGCCGATGATAGGGGCATTTACGCAGATGAGCGCGATGCTAACTGGCGAAGATAAAATCATCTCGGGCGCGGCCAGGTTGCCTGAAATGATGAGTAAAATTTTCCCTAAAATAAAAACGATGAATAACGTAAGCGGCTCGCTAACAAGTAGCGCCGAAAGCATCATCGCTTCAAACACGCAGGTAGTTTTTGGGCCCGTGGGCATGATATTTGACGAAAATCAAAGAGCGCAGCTAGAAGCCGCCGGCATCGCGGTCGTAAATATAAATAAATTTAGCAACGCTAGCGAGATAAAAGGCGCCGTTAGCAAAATAGCCCAAATTTTAGGCGGTGATGCGGTAAAAAAGGCGGAGGAATTTAACGAGTATTTTGACGAAAATATAAAATACGTAAACCAAAAAGTTCAAAATATCAAGGATAAAAAGCGGGTTTTGGCTCTAAATTTTAACTCGGGAAATTTTAGCACGATCAGCAGCAAAGATATCGGCGCAGAGTACATAAAAATCGCAGGCGGCATAAATTTAAGCTCGCAAGATAACGAGACGGATTTTAAGATTTCAAAGACGATAAACGAGGAGCAAGTTATTATCTTTAACCCTGACGTCATCGTCACGAATTCTCGCGAAGGCAAGGAAAGAATCCTAAATAATCCCGCGTTTAAACAACTAAAAGCGGTCAAAGAAGGCGCCGTATTCATCGTGCCTAGCGGAGTTTATCTGTGGTCGGTTAGAAGCGCCGAGGGCGCCTTGCAGCCGCTTTGGCTGGCTAAAATATTTTATCCAGATATTTTTTCTGACTTAAATTTAGAAGAAGAAGTAAAGAAATTTTACCTTAAATTTTACCGCTACGAACTAAGCGACGAGGAAGTAGAACAAATACTAAATCCAAAATAAAACCGCTAAATTTTCGCCTCGCTCCGCAAAACGCGGGGCGAATAAATTTAGCCCTCGCCGCTTTTGCATTTTTATAAATTTAAGCCCGTTTGGGTATAATCTGCCCTTTTAAACGCGAGGAAAATATGCCCCTTTCAAAACTAAATCAAGAACAATACGCCGCCGCAACCGCCCCCGCCGGACACAACCTAGTCATAGCAAGTGCGGGCACCGGCAAAACCAGCACCATCGTCGCGCGCATCGCTCATCTGCTAAATTTAGGCGTAAAACCCGAAAAAATCCTGCTGCTAACCTTCACCAACAAGGCCGCGGCCGAGATGATCGAGCGATTAAATAGGCATTTTGATAAAAAAATCACCTCGCGCATCACGGCGGGCACCTTTCACTCGGTTTCTTATTCGCTGCTTAAATTTCTAGAAAAACCAGTCACGCTAAAGCAACCAAGTGAGCTAAAAACGCTGCTAAAATCGCTCGTCGAGAGGCGCAAATTTAACCACCTAAGCGACGTCAAACCCTACGGCGGCGCCTATCTTTACGACGCGTATTCGCTGTATCAAAATTTAGCCCTAAAGCAAACTTTTGGCGAATGGCTAAAGGAACGAAGCGACGAGCAAGGCGTATATGCCGAGATTTACGAGGACGTTTTGCGCGAATTTGAAGAGGAAAAGAGCAAATTCGGCTATGCGGATTTTAACGACTTGCTTATCAAAATGCGTAACGAATTGAAAAGAGGCGCGCCGCTAAAATTTGAGGAAATTTTAGTCGACGAGTATCAGGACACAAACTCGCTGCAAGGCTCGCTAATCAGCGCTTTTGAGACGAAAAGCCTCTTTTGCGTCGGAGATTTTGACCAGAGCATTTACGCTTTTAACGGCGCAAATATCGAGATCATCGGCTCGTTTAAGGACCGCTTCGCAGACGCTAAAATTTACGCGCTAAACATCAACTACCGCAGCAGCTCGGCTATCCTAGCCCTTGCTAACAAAGTCATCGCAAACAACCCGCGCCTTTACGAAAAAAAGCTAGTCGTCGGCCGCGAGGGCAAATTTACCTCGCCGAAGCTGCTGGTTTATAGCGAGCTTTTCGACCAGTACGCAAACATCGCGCAGATCATCGCCGTTAGCAAATACAAAAAAGAAAACATCGCCGTCATCTTTCGCAACAACTCAAGCGCCGACGGTCTGGAAGTCGCGCTGCGAGAGCTAGGTATCGGCTCCAAGCGCAAGGGCGGCGTGAGCTTTTTTGAGAGCCGCGAGGTGCGCGCTGCGATGGATCTGCTAGGCATCCTCATCAACCCAAAGGACATCATGGCCTTTATCCATGTTTGCGAATACGCAAAAGGCGTCGGCGCGGCGCTTAGCAAGGAGATTTTTGAAGTGCTAAGCAAGGTCGGACACGGCGACGTCGTGCGTGGATTTTTGCAGCCCGACGAGAGCGTGGAAGCCTTTGCCAAAAAGACCAAAAACTACCAGCTGGGGCTTTTTGACGAACTTGACGAGGTCGGAGAGAAGTCGCGCTTTGCTAAATTTAACTTTTGCGAGGATTTTTTTGCGCATCCCGTGCTAAAAATGCAAAAACTAAGCGAAAGCGGCGCGCAGTTTTTGTACGAAATTTACAATTTTTTAAGCGCCGCCAAACGCCACTCGCGCCCGACCTCGCTGATAGAAGATCTAAAAAATAGCAAAATTTACGCCCTCATCGCCGATAGTCTCGCCACCAAGCGCGCCACGCAAAAAAACGGCAGTATAAACGAAACGCTAAAAAAAGAGGCTCTGGAGCGCATCGCGGGCAAGCTGGAGGTGCTAGGCGAACTAGCCAAAAACTACTCGGAGGCGGAGAAATTTTATAACTTTATCACGCTGGGCAGCAGCGAAATGAGCAGCGGCGAAGGGGTAAATCTGCTAAGCGTGCACGCCTCAAAGGGGCTTGAGTTTGATCTGGTTTTCGTAGTCGATCTCGCGCAAAATCGCTTCCCGAATCTCAAACTCATGAGCATGGGCGGCTCGCTCGAGGAGGAGCGACGGCTCTTTTACGTAGCAGTCACGAGAGCGCGCGACGAGCTGATTTTAAGCTACGCCAAATACGACAAAATCAAAAAGCTAAACTACCAGCCGAGTCGTTTTCTGATAGAAGCCGGGATGGCTAGCGAGGGGATTTAGATCTATTTTTGCTGCGGGATTTTGCCTAAATTTAAGCCCAAAAAGCCCTAAAATACGAGCATTTTGATAAATTTAATAAATTTAGTAGTATAATTTTTAATCTTAAATCAAGGAAAATAAATGAAAATAAATTTTATAGATTTGCAAGGACAATACCGAAAATACAAAAACGAAATCGACGAGCAAATCGCGCAGACGCTAGATTCTAGCGCGTATATCGGCGGCCAAAAGGTCGCGCTGCTAGAGGAAAATTTAGCTCGCTTTAGCGGCGCAAAGCACGCCATAGCCTGCAGCAACGGCTCTAGCGCGATATTTGTCTCGCTTCTAGCTCTTGGTATCGGGCGCGGCGACGAGGTCATCACGTCTCCTTTTACCTTTTTTGCGACCGCCGAGATGATAGCTTTAACGGGAGCTAAGCCCGTGTTCGTCGATATCGACAAAAAAACCTACAACATCGACCCAAACCTAATCCAAGCCGCAATCACGCCAAAAACCAAAGCCATAATGCCGGTTTCGCTTTTCGGTCAAATCGCCGATATGAAACGCATCAACCAAATCGCCTCAAAGCACGGCCTAACCGTCATCGAGGACGCGGCGCAAAGCTTTGGCGCAAAGCAAGAGGGCGCAAGATCGTGCAGCCTCTCAAAGCTAGCCACGACTTCGTTTTTTCCAGCTAAACCGCTTGGTTGCTACGGCGACGGCGGAGCGATATTTACGAGCGATGACGAGCTGGCGCAAAAGATAAAAATTTTACTAAATCACGGCTCAAAAGAGCGGTATTTCCATAGCGCTATCGGCATAAACGGCAGGCTAGACGCCATCCAAGCGGGCGTTTTAAACGTGAAGCTAAAATACTTTGAAGGCGAAATCGCGCGCCGCCAAGAGGTCGCCGCACGCTACGACAAAAACCTAAAAAACGTCATAACGCCCTTTGTAGAAAGCAAAAATACGAGCGTCTGGGCTCAGTACTGCATCCGCGTAAAAGATAGAGCTAGGATGCTAGAAATCTGCGCGCAAAAAGGCGTGCCGACGGGAGTTTATTACCCGCTGCCGTTACATTTGCAAGAGGTCTTTAAGGACCTTGGCTATAAAAAAGGCGATTTCGCCGTTAGCGAGCGCGTGAGCGAAGATATCATGGCGCTGCCGATGTCGGCGTTTTTGAGCGAGCAAGAGCAAGACTATGTGATAGAGGTTATAAATAATGCTTAAATTTGCCGTTATCGGCCTTGGCGTAATGGGTAAAAATCACGCCCGAGCCTTGCAAAACGTAGCGGACGCAAAGCTAGTCGCCGCGTGCGATCCATTTGCCGGCGGGGATTTTTGCTGCAAGCATTACGGCGACTTAGATACGATGCTAGAGAGCGAGGATTTGGACGCCGCCGTCATCGCGACGCCCACTTTCGCACACAAGGACGCCGCGATAAAATGCGCGCAAAAAGGCGTAAATTTACTCATAGAAAAGCCCTTAGCCTCTAGCGTTCCTCAGGCGCGCGAGATAGCAGACGTAGCTAAAAAGCTTGGCATAAAAGCAGCAGTCGGGCATATAGAGAGATTTAACCCCGCAGTCTGCGCGCTAAAAAACGAACTAGCCCAAAGGCGAATTTACGAGATTCATACGACTAGGATTTCGCCTTTTCCGACTCGTATCGGCGACGTAGGCGTGCTAGCCGACCTTGCCGTACATGATATAGATTTGATTAGATTTATTAGCGGCGAGGAGATTTTAAGCTCGCATATCCTAAAATCTCGCCGCATCCACGCCAGCTGCGAGGATAGCGCAAATTTAAGCTTCGAGCTTAGCGG
>CAUQRE010000069.1:0-5953 GCA_963520315.1 uncultured Campylobacter sp.
TTCTCGTCAAAGCCGAACGCTTTAAACACGCCAAGCGCGGTCATTTCGTTACCGCTGCCAGGGTTGCCGACGTTGATCGCTTTGCCCTCGAGGTCGTTTATCGAGCCTATACCGCTTGATTTTGCTACGACGAACGCGAGAAGCTCAGGGTAGATCGAGACGACTGCGCGCAGATTTTGATCGCCGTTGCCGTCAAATTTGCCCACGCCGTTAAATTTATCATAAACCACGTCGCTTTGGACGAAACCGAAATTTAGCTCTTTTTTTAGCACGTTATTTACGTTATAGACCGAGCCGCCGGTTGATTGCACCGAGCATTTCATCTGCGGGTCTTTATTTACGAGGCGACATATCGCTCCGCCCACCGGATAATACGTGCCCGTCATCGCTCCCGTACCGATAGATACGAACTCCTTTGCGCCCAGCGCAGACGCAAAAAGCAACCCGGCTAATGCCAAAGATGTAGTTTTCATTTAACTTCCTTTCAAAGAATTTTTCTGATTTTACTCTCAAAATCCGCATTTTGCGTATAAATTTCACTCTTTTTGCGAGCTTTTTTGTAAATTTGCGACTATTTTACACACTTTAGCCTTAGAAAAATAATTCTTAAGGTAGGATTTATATATTTTTTATAAGCGAAGCGAAAATCATATTTTTGCGTGGATGTTTTTAAATTTTACGCACCGATACCCGTGCCTTGACGGTGCTAAATTTGGCGCTATAAATTTTAAATTCTTATTTTATTATCAGGGTACGGGTCTCGGTGAGTCAAATTTACAAATTCAACTACAAATTTGAACGTAAAACGATAAGGCGAAGTATTTTTATAGAAACATTTTGCTTCGCAAAAACGCTACGCTTGTTTTGAGATGGATTTGAATGTTGTGCAGAAATTTTAAGTCAAGGCTAGACAAGTAGTCTGCCGCAGACTTAAAATTTCAAACTCATTCAAAGACGCTCAAAAGACAAGCCGTTAAATTTATTTCCAAAGAAGATAGAGCTTTTCGTCATAAATATCGCTACTCTTTGGCCCCACCTCCACCTCCGTTACTTCCACGTTTTGCACATCGTTTTTGGCTTTTAGCGCGCTGGCGTCTTCTTCAAATTTCGCCATCAGCTCCTCGATCTGCGCGTTTAGCTGGGCGACTTCTTGCTCGCTTAGTTTGACGTCGCTGCGCTCTTTTAGCACGCTATTTGCCGAGCGCGCGGAGGTCGCGACCTTGCCGATATTTCCGCTACTTAGTAGCCCCTTGCCGAAAATCGCGCCCAAAATGCTAGCCCCCACCGAGATTGCGGTCTCAATCCCCTTGCTTTTATAGTCTCGCTGCTCTTTTTCTAGCTTTGCCACCGAGCGGTTTAGTTTCTCCTCTAGGCGCGCTTTTTGTTTGCCAAATTCCGCAGTGAGCTTGGCCGTTTGCGCCTCTAAAATTTCGTTGCATTTATCGGCCAAACGGACGTAAAACTCCTCCTTGCTCTCACCGGGCGCCGAGTTTAAATTTAGCGCGCTAAAGAGCCTAAGTTTGTAGTTTCTATAGATAAATTCTTTGAAATTTTTGGTTAGCTCTTTGAAATTTTTAGCTCCCGCGACAAAGCCCGGCAGCGGCGCGTATGAGAGCTTGAAATTTGGCTCTGCAACCGCGGTAAAATGCATATTTTCGCTAGCCTCGCTCCAGTCGGCGCTTTTTTGAGCTTCATCCAACCTTAGCGTGAAATTTACCTCGCGAACCTCGTCAAGCCCCTTTTTGGCGTCGTAAAATCGCACTTTGGCCTCGCCATAAAGATATCCCTCCAGCTCGCCGCCTTCCTGTAAATTTGAGCTTGCGGCGTAAATTTGAGCGATATCGGGCGATAGCACCGGTTTGGCGGCAAAATTTGAGCTTTTTGTCGGGCTTGATCCGCTCAAATTTGACCCGCTCTTTTGCTCTTTCATCAAATTTGAAATCTGCTCGCGGCTAAGCGGGCCTTTGAGATAGCTCAGAGCCCAGCGCGTCGAGATGACGGACAGCCCGTCCTCGTGGATGTTTTTTAAGAGAAAATTGCGCTTTTGTAAATTTGAGATGAGATTTTCTATCTCGCCCTTATCCATCGCAGAGCCCGCAAGCCCCGTCATACCGTCGATCACGCGCGCCTTATCCTGCGCGGTTTGCAAGCGCCCAATAAACCATGTGCCGATGTTGCTAAGGCCTTTGTAGTCCAGATCGACCGGGTTTTGGGTGCTCAGTATCACGCCAAGGCCGTGTGCGCGGGCTTGCTTGAGCAGAGTTAGCATCGGGGTTTTGCTAGGCGGGTTGCCGTTTGGCGGGAAAAATCCGAAAATCTCGTCCATATAAAGCACCGCGCGAAGCGAGCTCGTACCCTCGGTCTTGCGCATCCACGCGATGATCTCGTTTAGCAGCAGCGTCACGAAAAACATCCTCTCGCTGTCTTTTAGGTGCGAGATGGTAAAGATATTGCACTTTGCTTTGCCGTTTGCGTTAAAAAGCATTTTTGAGATATCGAGTCGCTCGCCGCTCAGCCACGCGCGAAAATCTGGACTTGCCAGCAGCGTGTTGATCTTGACCGCTAGCTTCATGCGCTCGGAGCTCGGATAAAATTTCTCCACATCAAAAACGCCGATCTTGGCAAACGGAGGCGTCGCGATAAAGCCGATGAGCTCCTCTAAGCTCACGTCCGCGCCTTGGCTAAATTTATCGATAAAGATATTTGAGATGAGCAAGTGTTCTTTTGAGTTTACGTCATTTTCTATACCCACAAGCGATAGCACCGAGCTAGCCAGAGAGCCGACGTACTCGCTAAACTCCTCGCTGCCTACCTCTAAATTCGGACGGGCAAAATCGCCTAGCAGCGCTACGCCGACGCCGCTACTGCTCTTTGGCGTGTAAATTTTTAGCTCGGCGCTATCTTTAAAAAGCCCTACGCGCTCCAAGCTCTGAAACGAGCCTTCGATGCCGTTTTTCCACGTCTGGGCTTCGCTAGCGGCAAACTCATCCGCGCTCATGCCTTTGTTTTGCGCTTCGTTTTCATCGACGTAGGGCGCAAAATCCTGCGCGCTCATCTGCGGGAACGCTAAGGCGAGGTTGGTCATATCGCCTTTGGGGTCGATTATAAAGGTCGGGATGTTATCGATGCAGGCTTCTTCTAGGATGCTGATGCCAAGGCCCGTTTTACCGCTACCGGTCATTCCGATGATGGCCGCGTGCGTCGTGAGGTCTTTGTTTTTATAAAAAAACGGCTCTTTGTTTTTGAGGCCGACGTAAAATAGCTTTAAATTTTCTTGGATGGTTTTCATGTGCTTCCTTGTAAATTTTGGGCTATTTTACTGATTTTTGATTAAATTTCGGGTGAAGCTATTGGGTAAATTTAAAATCGAGGCGGGTAAAAATAAAATAAGGCAAGCGCAAGGCTCGCCTTTTAATTTTGCGCTAAATTTATTGGTAAGTTTTTAGTTGCTCTTTGAGCTCTTCGAGAGTTTCTATTACGCGCTTTTTGGTAAATTTCGCTATATCTTCGTCCGTAGTACCGTCATTACCGGTTAGCTGGCAACAATATCTCATCGCACCTTTATATCTTAACGCAGCGACTAGTTTTAGATCGGTATCTATGTTTATACTTTTATTAGAGTCGCTAGCCTCGTCTAATATGCTTAGCTCAAATTTAGCATTTATAGGCTCGCCCTCTTTAAACTCGCCGTCATCCAAGCTAACGACGCCTAGGCCACCCCTTGAGATATCGTATAGATTGCCGCTTATTTCGCTACCGTTTTGCGTCAAGATCACTCTAGTATAGCGATCGGGATAAACGCGCTGGTGTTTTCTTAGGTTTGCGTGCAGATTTTGCATATACGTGAAATTTTGTAGCGTAACGGTTAAATTCGTAAGATCTGATCCTACGATGTCGGCTCTTAAATTTTCCGGAAAATATTCATCGCGTACTACGTAGGCGTTTTTTTCTTCTTTTATAGCTAAAATTTGCTCTAGCGTTACCTTGCAGACGACGGTATCATCCTCTGCGTGCTTTACCTCGCCCATACACTCTACTTTCACGCCGTTGTAAAGATTTAAAAAATGCACCTGACGGTTGTCTTTCATTGCTCTAGCAAATACGTTTACCGCATCCTCGCGCATAAACGAGCCGTCATTATACGTAACGTTCATTTGAATTATAAGTCCTTCCGAATAAATTTGAATTTTAAGCTAGATTATAGTAAAAAAAACTTATTTTTTGATTTAATTTTTGATATTTTGTATTAAATTTACGATATTTTAATCTAAAAGGATCAATAAGGGCGAGAGTTCGCCCTTAAATTTAGATGATTATAGCTTATCCGCGTTGTGAGATAGGTAGTCCGCGACGCCTGCCGTATCGGCTTTCATACCTTTATCGCCTTTGTTCCATCCCGCAGGGCAAACCTCTCCGTGCTCGTTGGTAAATAACATCGTATCGACCATTCTTATCATCTCGTCGATGTTTCTTCCAAGCGGAAGGTCGTTGATAACCGCATGACGAACGGTGCCGTCTTTATCGAGCAAGAAACTACCGCGAAGCGCGACGCCCGCATCCTCTAAAAGTACGTCAAAACCGCGAGCGATAGACTTCGTCATATCGGCTACTAGCGGGAAGCGAACTTGGCCGATGCCGCCTTTGTTTACCGGAGTTTCTTTCCACGCAAAGTGAGAGAATTGGTTGTCCGTCGAAACCCCGATAACTTCGATACCGCGAGCTTTAAACTCATCGTATCTCTTATCAAACGCGATGATCTCGCTAGGGCAAACGAAGGTAAAGTCCATAGGGTAGAAAAATACTACCGCGCCTTTCTCGCCGATATTTTTATATAGGTTGAAATCATTTACGATTTGATTGCTTCCTAAAACTGCTGCAGCCGTAAAATCAGGCGCTTTTTTTGTTACTAACATTTTTTCTCCTTAATAATTTTTATTTGTAGCGAAATTATATCATTTAAAAATTAAAAAGAGCTAAAAAATTTATGTTTTCGTTTCAAAATTTAACGCTAGGCTAGGGCAAGCATAGATCGTCCGCGCAGCTTAACTTACGGTTTATTTTTGTAGATTTATTTTGCGCGCATCATGATTTTGTCTGGTATTGGCGGTAGCATTTTTGTCTGCGTATTTAAACTGCAAACTAGTAACTTGATTGATTTATCGCCTGACCGACTTTTTGTCCCGTATAATGTCGCATAAAAACCTAAATTTTAAGCTACTTATGAAGTTGTATTTTCCTTTAGAAGGCGCGCAGTGGTCTTTTACGGCACGGCGATAGCTAGCTTGGTTTGAGGCGTGAATTTTGGATTTTTAGACGCAGCGAGCTTCGTCTATCTTCGCGCGCCCATAAAAGTAAAGCAAGGACCTTTAACGACGCCTGAGTTTTTTAGCAAAGATGCAGATACCGATGCCTTTAAAATATATCGGTAAAATATTTGCTAAATTTGGCGTAATCTACTTCTTTGTCAAGATCCGTAAGTTCCCGGTTTAGCTTTACGCAGCCGTTATTGTCCAAAACGACCTCTATAGCCGCAGCGCAAAATTTGCCGCTAGGGCGTTTATATATGCTCCGCGCAAACTGCCAGTTAATACTACGGCTAACGTTTATCGGTTGCATATTTAAGCGGCAGACTGTCTTAATAAAAGCGCAGTCTCTATCTCGTCTTGAGCTTGCATGCTGATAAAATTTTGATATTCGTTTTTAGTCGGTTGCAGTATAACCAACATTTGCGATTTAAAATCGCTCGGTAAATTGCCATTCGCTTTTTTGTTAATTTTAGTATCTAGCGCAGGTAGCGTTTCGATACTAATTTTGCTCGAAATTGCTGGATATTTTTCTTGAAAATTATTTTATCTGGGTCTCTAAAAAACAAGTCGCTCCGTTTTGCGGTCTATTGCCGATACGGCAATAATTTACTCTAGGTTAAATTTATCGGATACAAACTGTGCTAGAT
>CAUQRE010000070.1:0-5925 GCA_963520315.1 uncultured Campylobacter sp.
CGCTAACGTACAGGCAAGCTAGCTACAAGAGATCGCTGCTGCAGTCGAGCAGTTGAGTAGCTCGATGAACGCCATCAGTCAAAAGAACGGCGAAGTCATGAGACAAAGCGAAGAGATCAAAAACATCATAGTTATCATTAGAGATATAGCTGATCAAACAAACCTGCTAGCTCTAAACGCAGCAATAGAAGCAGCACGTGCAGGCGAGCATGGACGCGGTTTTGCCGTCGTAGCCGATGAGGTTCGCAAACTAGCCGAACGAACACAAAAATCGCTCGGCGAAATCGAAGCTAACGCAAACGTACTAGCTCAAAGCATCAACGAGATGAGCGAGAGCATCAGGGAGCAAAGCGAAGCCATAAATATGATAAATCAAGGCGTGGCTGAGGTTGACGAGCTAACCAAACAAAACGTCAGAGTCGCAAACGATACTAGCGTCGTAACCGCCGAGGTCGATAGTATGGCTAAGGCGATCGTCGAGGACGTGAGGAAAAAGAAATTTTAGCTAAGGAAGCGGGCTGTTGTAAATTTAAGCCCGCTTCGCACATTTACTTGCTAAATAGCGCTAAATTTATGTTTGATCGCTGCCTTTAGGCTATATTTATTTGTGAAATTTAGCCGCCGTTTTCCGGGCTTTTTCTTAAATCTTTTTTGTTTGCCGAGCTTAAATTTACGCGCCGACATCGATAGCGCCCGTATTTGTTTGCGCCTAAGCCTGTATAAAATTAAATTTAACGCTTTTAGCTTATTTTCCCTACTTGCGGTTTTTGACGATTAATGTATAAATTTAAACCGAATTATAGTTTATATTTTTGGCATTAAACGGCAAACGCCAAAGTATAAAATTATAGACTATATTTTTGGATGCTTTTTTGCTTCGGCGCTTAGGCATTTAAACCGCTAAGCTAAATTTGGCAAAGCCGCAAAGACGGGCAGGCAAATCTTTGGCGATTAAATTTACGAGATATCCCTAAATGTCGTAACGGATCTAAAATTTATTTCGTCTTGGGTATAATCGCGCATCTTAAATGTAGGAAAATCAATGAAAATAGTCTTTGGCCCCGTTAGCTCGCGTCGCTTCGGTACGTCTCTGGGCGTCGATCTATCGCCTGCGCAAAAATGCTGTAACTTCGACTGCGTTTACTGCGAGCTAACCGCCGCCAAGCCCGTCTTTGCCGCCATCGATCCGCCAAGCGTAGAGCAGGTGAGGGCCGAAGTAAAAACCGCTCTAGCCGCGCATCCGCACATAGACGTCATCACGCTCACGGCAAACGGCGAACCTACGTTATATCCGCATTTAGCACGCCTTGCGCGAGAGTTAAATTTGATAAAAGGCTCGGCTAAAACCCTCATCCTCTCAAACGGCTCAGGCGCGTTAAATCCGCAAATTTGCGAAGCTCTAAAGGAGCTTGATATCGTCAAATTTAGCCTTGATAGCGCGGTGCAAAAGACGTTTACGAGGATAGACCGAGCCGGAGCAAAGACCGATGTAAACGAGCTTATTGATGCGATGGCGAAATTTAGGCGAGAGTTTAAAGGCGAGCTGGTGCTTGAAATTTTAGTCGTGTCTGGGTTAAACGATACGGCGGTAGAATTTAGGGCGCTAAATGATGCGATTAATAAAATTTTGCCAAATCGCGTGGATATTAGCACGATAGACCGTCCGCCCGCATACCCAGTAAAAGGCGTTAGTACCGAGGTTTTAAATGGGTTGGCCTCGTTGATAACGGGCGCGCCTTGCGTCATCGCATCGGCAAAATATAGCGGCGAAAAATTCGATCTTAGCAAAGATGAACTGCTGGAACTAATAAAACGCCGTCCTCAAAGCGAAAACGACGCGGCGAGCAGCTTTTCTGAGGGATCAAAGCAAAATTTAGACGAACTTTTAGCGCAAAAAAAGGTAAAAAAAATAAATGTCGCAGGGGTTTGGTTTTATAAACTTGTCTAGATTTATGCTCTGTCGCTGGTTTTGGTCCCGAGCGACGCATCGGATTAGCCTTGCGCTGCGCCGCTAGATACGAGCGCGGCCTTCGCGGTAGGCTGGACGGGCTTTATATAAAGTGAGCTAAAGGAGGTTTGCAATCAGCTGGCGCGACTCGCTCACGATAGATTTTAGGGCACGGAAATATCTATTTTGGTTTTGAAACAGCTCGCAAATACGGTTCGTATCGTTTTTGGCATGCTTGATTTTTACGGACTTGATCTTGTGTTACTGGACTTGCTTTATTTTTTTGAAAATTTAAGCTAAAATTTATTGACAAACTTGGCGCTTTTATATATAATACGACTTCTTTTATTTAAGATATTCCGGATTAGCTCAGCGGTAGAGTAGTCGGCTGTTAACCGATTGGTCGCTGGTTCGAATCCAGCATCCGGAGCCATCTACACCCAAAAATCCCTTTTAGACCCCGATTTTATTGATCTTTTAAGAGCTTTAAGATTTGTTGGTTTTGTTAAATTTGTTCCCTATTTGTTCCCGAAATTTTTTAGTATTCTAGCTTTTTGTTATGCGTTCCAAATCAATCTAAAATGCTTTGGGCCCTCTTTAACTTAAGCTCACGCAAAGGAGTAGTAAGTTGCGATGAGAACTATATTCTTAAAAAGTAGCAAGTGTAGCGAAGTTAAAAAATAAGTATATAGTCCATTTAGGACTTTCTGAAGCTAATTTTAGAGAAATTTTAAGCACTTCACAGAAGATATCAAAAGAAAAATAAGAATTCTTATGTCTAAAGAGTGTGAAAAAATAAGCAAATTTGCGGTGAGATTTCCAAACCCATATAGAAGCGTCGCTTTGATATTGATGAAAACTCGCTACGCCTGTAGCTTTTCAGGATGCAGCTACAAGCGTAGCGAAGTAGAGTTTAGATATAATAACAGTAAAGATATAAAATTTCTATCATATTTTATCAAAAATGATAAGAAAGAATCCGCTTAAGTTTAATTAAGCCAAAATAAATATGCCGCATAGGAGCAAATTTGCGTCTAAAATACTTTTATATAATAGTTTTTCTAATCTGGCTTTGCATATTTATCGCCTTGCTGCCCGCACATAAAATTTCAGCGATCTTAGAAGCGATTGATTTTAGAGATAAAAACCTGACGCAAAGAGAGATCGTAGAGTTAAATTTAAAAGATTACCTAAAAAAGCTTCACTACTTAGATAATTATCCGCGAAGGGATTTCGGCAAGATGGCGGATATTCACTTAGACGAAAACGGCTATGAGAGAGTAAGATTTTCATGGTGTAACGGCGATAAATATCCTGATGATAGATGCGAATTTTGGAAGCTGGATAAAAGGCTAAATTTTAATTATCTAATGGATCTGGGTTCTAAAATTTGCAAAAACGGCGAACCTATACAAAATGCCGAAGAAATCGTAGAAAACGACGAGGTTTTAAAGCTACGGCTCTTTTATCCCTGGGAGCAAGAGCATTTGATTGACGAAGATGGAAATTTTATAGAGAATTTTATATATATGAGGTTTGGGGATGGCGCTTTTAATCAATTAGGCCTATTTACGGATTTTATATTCACAAATAAAATGAATATACGCTCTTTGTTTAATGAAAATAAAGATATTAAATCCAATATAATTATTACGAATAAAAATTGCTATCATGCACTTTTGAAGCCAATTTTCAAAAATTTATTAATTGGAGATAAAAAAGCGGATATAGAATCTTTTTGCTATAACTACATACATATCAAGAATAAAATTAATTGGTTTAATAATAAAGAGAAAATCGATTGCGATCACTCTTATTTCTTTTATTACATACCTATATATAAGAAGAAGAAAATGAGCGAAAAAGATGTATTGTCCCATAGTCATGTGTTTTTCTATAAAGATATAGAGACTTTGTTTAAGCAATACCAAAATTTAAAAAATCAAAAGAACAAGATAAATTTTAACTCGCAAGGAGAGGACAATGGAACCGAAAGCAAATGATTTGCCTAAGAAAGACGGCGAAACGATTGATTTAAGCGGCGACTATCCGCTAGAAGTATTAAGTTATTATATATGGGGGCAAAATAAAAGACCCGAAGGCGATAAAATAGTTAATGAGTATTACGCCAATAGAAAATATGGCGATAAAAATATAAATTTAAATTTTTCCAAACAGCAACATTTAGAAAATTTTTTTGGTACCGATAGATTGTTTAAAAACGGGCATCTAAATCCTCACGCCGATAGACTATCAAAATAACCAATATGTGATTTTACTTTCAAAATACGATTTTAAAGACAAATTTTGCCAAAAGAGTAATATGCTAAATTTGCATATTACTTAAATAATTCTTAAAAAAATATACTAATTTTAAAACTAAATTTATATTTGCCGTTGTATAATAATCTCATAAATTTCAGTAATACAGAAAGGAGCAAAAATGGAAGAGATCGTAAAGACCACCTGTCCATATTGCGGTACGGGCTGCGGCATCGATCTTATCGTGCGAAACGGTAGAATCGTAGATGCCAAACCTAGCAAAGACCACCACGTAAACGACGGCGAGCTTTGCTTAAAAGGAATGTTCGGATGGGAGTTTGTAAACTCTCCTAAACGATTAAGCCGACCGATGATGAGAAAGCTAAACGGCGTCTACGACAAGCACGGCGAGCTTGAAGAAGTGAGTTTTGAGGAGGTTTATGATTTCCTCGCGGATAAATTTAAATCCACCGTCGCAAAATACGGTCCAAGCTCAATCATGGGCTTTAGCTCTGCGCGCTCAAATAACGAAGACAACTACGTTTTCCAGAAATTTTTCCGCGCCCAGGGCAGCAACAACGTCGATCACTGCGCCCGTCTTTGACACGCTCCTACAGTGGCAGGTCTTGCCAGCACGCTAGGAAACGGAACGATGACTAATGATTTGGTTGAATTTGCGACCGATACGGACGTATTTTTACTCATCGGCACCAACACGAGCGAGTGCCACCCGATCATCGCTATGCAGATGCAGCGCGGACTTCAGCGCGGCGCCAAGATGATCGTCGTAGATCCAAAGCGTACCGATATGGCCAAAAAAGCCGATATTTTCTTGCAAATCCCGATCGGAGCGAATATCAAAACGCTAAATACGATGATGCACGTAATCATCGCCGAAAATTTGCAAGATAGCGAATTTATCGAGAAGTACTCCGAGGGATTTGAATATCTAAAAGAAGCGGTTAAGGACTTTACGCCCGAGCGTTTCGAGCGCGAAACCGGTATAAAAAAAGAGCTCATCATAGAAGCAGCTAGGATGTATGCTAAAGCAGGCGCGGCAGCGATTTGCTACACGATGGGTATCACGCAGTTTAGCGACGGCACGTCAAACGTCTTTTCTCTATCAAATTTAGCCGTTTTAACGGGAAATTTAGGCAAAAAGGGCGCGGGCGTAAATCCTCTGCGCGGTCAAAACAACGTCCAAGGCGCATGCGATATGGGCGCGCTGCCTAACGTCATCCCAGCCGGCGCGGTAAACAGCCCTTACGCACAGGAGCAAGCGCGCAAAGTATGGCACTTTGAGCTAAATCCGGTTCCGGGCTTTAAGCTAACGCAAGCACCCGATAAAATGGATAGCGGCGAGCTAAAAGTCCTCTACGTCTACGGCGAAAACCCCGTAATGAGCGATCCTTGGACCGAGCACTTCGTCCACGCCGTACACCACCTAGACTGCTTTATCGTGCAGGATCTTTTCTTTACCGAGAGCGCGCACAAGGCCGATGTGGTGCTACCTGCCGCGGGCTGGGGCGAGAAGGACGGAACCTTTATCAACACCTCTCGCCGCGTCCAACGCACTCGCAAAGCTAGCGAGCCCGTTAACGGCGTGGGGCCTGATTGGAAGGTCGTTTGCGACATCGCAAACCGCATGGGACTAGAGGGGTTTGATTTTGCGAGCCCTGAGCAAATTTGGAACGAGCTAAGGGAGCTTATGCCTA
>CAUQRE010000071.1:0-5915 GCA_963520315.1 uncultured Campylobacter sp.
TCGGGCTTGTGGCGATAAAGGTGTGGATGCGCCTATTTTTTGCCGGAGCTATAGCCTCGCCCGCAGCCTTTATATCGCCGTCTACGGCGCGGGCGAGCGAACAGATAGAGGCGTTTGAGGCTTGTTTAGCGATCTGATGTATCGCGTCAAAATCGCCCCTACTAGCCGCGGCAAAACCGACCTCCATGACGTCTACGTTTAGGCGCTCTAGCTGGCGCGCGATACGGATTTTCTCCTCGGTATTCATTGATGCGCCGGGGCTTTGCTCGCCGTCGCGAAGCGTAGTGTCAAATATTATAATTTTATTTTCGTTCATTTTTTATCCTTTTTTAGAGTTTTAGTTTGTGCGGTTAAATTTGGTTATTATGGTGTGGAAGAGTCGCTGCCTAACGCAGCAGCAGAAGTAGGGAGAAAAATGCGTTAAATTTGACGTTGCAGTTCATTCGCTCTCCTTTTGAATTTTTTTGTTTTTAAATCTCATAAAAACGTACCTGATTATACCGTAAGAAACATAAACACTCATTAAAGTCGTAACCGCTTCTATAGGGCAAACGTAAATAGCCGAAAACGCAACTGTAAGTCCAACTAAGATACGCAAAAAATCGGCCCTTTTGAGATCTACTTTTTTAAAGCTCGGATAGCGGATGTTGCTTACCATCAAAATAGAAAGCAAAATTTGCAAAAACATCAAAAACCATTCGGCGCTTCTAGTAAAGTCGTACTCTAAGCTTAGCCCGACCCAAAATGCCGAAACGATCGCGGCCGTAGGTATCGGAAGGCCGATAAAAACGGACGGCTCGTAAGTGCCGGTCATTACGTTAAACCGCGCAAGTCTAATAGCGCCAAAAACAACAAATAGCGCGGCTACTAACGAACCCAAACGTCCAAAACTATGTCCGACCGTGAAGTAAAAAAGCATCGCGGGCGCGACGCCAAAGGCTATGACGTCTGCAAGACTATCAAACTCTACGCCGAATTTGGACGTAGTTTTGGTTAGCCTCGCCACTCGTCCATCAAGTCCATCTAAAAATAGCGATAAAACTATGTAAATAATAGCTTTGAAAAAATAGCCGTTAGCCTCCTCGACTAGCCCTGCGCCGGCTGCAATATAGCCGCGTACGGAAGCAATGATACTAATAATACCCAAAAACGCCGATGCGGCAGTGAATAAATTTGGCAAAATGTACATTAACTGAAGTTTATGCTGATTGTCTTGCATCTTTTTCCTCGTAGCTAAAAAAACCTAAAATGCCCGCACTCGCGACCTTTTCGCCTACGCTGACGCTTATTCTCGTATTTGCGGGTAGTATCAAAATCACCTCGCCGCTACTTAAAAAGCCAAATCTTCTGCCCGCTTTTAGTCGGCTGAAGTTTTCAAAAGAAATGCCCTTGCTAAGGGGTCCCGCGATGACGCGGATCGCAAATTTATTATCCGAGTTTTTACAGACGAATAAGGCTCGCTCGTTTAAATTTTTAGAAGCTTCCATAGCGTTGCACAAAAACAGTCCGTGCCTTTGTTTAACCTCTAAAAGCTCCATATCGCAAGGAGCTCTGAGCGCGCCCGCGTCAAATACGCCTTTGCGGATAGTTATAGCTACGCACTGCGTGTCAAAATAGTAAATTTTATCTATGCTTTCTATCTTGCCGTCGACCGGGCTAAGCACGGCGTACGCATCGTCGCTACCTAGTGCTCGCTCCGGGTTTCTAAACCAAAATACGCAAAGCGCAAACAGTGCGAAAAATAAAATTTGACATACGCCCAAAACCAGCGCAAGCAAAAGCAAAAGCCCTAAAACAAAAACGTATTTGTAGCCCTGTTTTGCGATTAGCCCGACGTTTTGCATATCTTTACGCTTGTTCCTCTTTGTCTTCTAAATTTACGAGCCTACTAGGCAGACCGCGCTCTTTTTCGTAGTTTGCGATGATCTCTCTAACTTTCGCGCCCTCGATAGTTTCCTCTTCGTAAAGCGCCTCAACCATCTTTTCTATCGCATCGCCGTAGGTTCTTAGCGTCTCAAGTACGTGTTTATAGCGCTCATCAAGCGTTGTTTTGATAAATTCATCCACTTTTTCCGCCGTCTTGTCGCTATAGTCCCTATCGGCCTGACCGCCCGAGAGGAAGGTACTACGGCGCTTTTCAAGCACCATAAGTCCAGCGATATCGCTCATGCCGTATATAGAGATCATCGAGCGAAGTATATCGGTCGCGCGCTCTAGGTCGTTGCCCGCACCGGTTGAGATCTCTTTTATAAAGACCTCTTCCGCCGCGCGTCCTGCTAAAAGCACGTCCACTTCGGCCATCAGCTCGTGACGCTGCATCATAAATTTATTCTCTTCAGGCGTATGGAGCGTGTAGCCCAGTGCCGCAAGCCCGCGCGGTATGATCGATACCTTGGTAACCCTGTTCGCGCCCTTGGTGGTTTCGGCTATGAGCGCGTGCCCGCTTTCGTGATAGGCCACGATACGCTTTTCTTTCGGATTTATGCGGCGAGATTTTTTCTCAAGACCCGCGATCGCTCGCTCGACGGCCTCGAGTAAATCAGCCTGCTCGACCTTGCCTTTTTCTTTTCTACCCGCTAGTAGCGCGGCTTCGTTTATGATGTTTGCCAGATCCGCACCCGCAAGCCCCGCCGTCATACGCGCGATATCCTCGATACTGACGCTATGGTCAAGCTTGATGTCTTTCATATG
Organism: uncultured Campylobacter sp.; assembly: GCA_963520315.1. Taxonomy (GTDB): domain Bacteria; phylum Campylobacterota; class Campylobacteria; order Campylobacterales; family Campylobacteraceae; genus Campylobacter_A. The sequence goes on from CAUQRE010000071.1 coordinate 2,692, forward strand.
CACGCGTAAAATTTCGATCCTACCTTTAAAATCAGGCTTATCGACGAGCACCTGTCTATCAAATCTGCCCGGCCTTAAAAGCGCGGCGTCAAGCACCTCGGGACGATTCGTTGCGGCAAGCACGATAACGGGCGATGCATCCGAGCTAAAGCCGTCCATCTCGGCCAAAAGCTGGTTTAGCGTCTGCTCGCGCTCGTCGTTTCCGCCGATCATGCCGCTAGCTGCGCGGCTCTTGCCGATGGCGTCGATCTCGTCTATAAAGACGATCGCCGGAGCTTCTTTTTTTGCATTTTCAAAAAGATCCCTCACGCGGCTAGCGCCCACGCCGACAAACATCTCGATAAAGCTCGATCCCGAAACCGAGAAAAACGGCACGTCAGCTTCGCCCGCGACGGCTTTTGCCAGCAATGTTTTACCCGTACCCGGAGGCCCCACCAAAAGCACGCCTTTTGGGATTTTAGCGCCCAAATTTATATATCTATCAGGATGCTTTAGAAAATCCACGATTTCCTTGACTTCCTCTTTAGCCTCCTGCACGCCCGCTACGTCGGTAAATTTAACCTTCGGTTTTTCCGAGTTTACGAGCTTTTTGGAGCTTCCCATTCCAAGGATTCCGCCACCCATGTTTCGCTGCATACGGCTAGCCAAAAACATCCAAATTCCAAAGAAAATAAAAATAGGAAGTACCCACGAGAAAATCATCTCGGTAAACCAATTCGTCTCGCTATAGGCTCCGTAAGGAATCTTTTGCTCCTCTAAAAGAGGAACCAAAGTAGGGTCGCCCACCCTCTTTGCCGTATAGACCGCACCGCCGTTATCCACGGCTTTTATCGAGGTTTCAGAGATACCGACCTTTGCGACTTGCTTATTTTTTATCATCTCTTTTATATCAGAATACGATAAATTTTTAGCAGTTACCGCGCTTTGTCCGGTTATCGGCATACCGTCTACGTCGCCGTTTAGCCCCTTAAACACTAGCACGACGACTACTGCGAAAATCGCGAAAATCATAATCGGATTTTTATTAAAAAAGCCGTTTCCGCCGTTATTTAAATTTTTATCATCGTTTTTTCTATTATCCATTATGTTCCTTAAATTATTTTACGCTTTTTGAAATACGAAGCTTTTCCACTCGTTTTTGGTTTGGCTCTCTACCAGCCTAAGCGGCGAAAAAGCCTCTAAAATTCGCGTTTCGTATTTATCCAAAACGCCTGCTAAAACGAGATACGAGCCCTCTTTTAGCAAATTTATCAAATCGTTTTTTAGCATTAGTATCACATCGGCGATGATGTTTGCGACGACGACATCGTATTTTTTATCCAAATTCGCTACAGAACCGGTCCAAATTTGATTAAATTTAACCCCGTTTAGCTCGGCGTTTTTCTGCGAGCTTTGCACGGCTTGCTCGTCGGTATCGCAAGCATCCGTGACGCAACCTAGTTTTGCTAGAGCGATGCTTAGTATCCCGCTTCCGCAGCCTACGTCAAGCGCACTCATGCCGTTTGCGGCATATTTTTGCAGATACTCTATGCAAGCGCTCGTGCTCTCGTGGTGACCCGAGCCAAAGGCAAGCGCGGGATCGATGATGATGTTTTCAAACCCGTCTTTAGACTCTTCCCAACTTGGGTGGATGTAAAATTTACCGATCTCTATCGGTCTTACATTTTTTTTGTATTCGTTTAACCAGTCTTTATTTTCTTTTTGACTTTTTGTTATCTTAAATTCGATCTCGCGACCAAGCGCATCTTGTAGAGATTTTGCGTATTCTTGCAGGCCAAATTCCACTTCGTCTAGCTCGTCTTCGTCTCGGACGATAAACCCGCCGGCAGTCTCCTGCGTGCAAGTAACGCCCAAAGAAAAAACGAGATCTTCGAAAAGCTCGCGAAGCTCCTGCGAGCAAAGAACTTCAAGCTCGTAAAATTTATCTTTCAAATTTACGCTCTTTTAGCCCAAAACGTCTTCAAGTTTTTCTTTTAAAACTTGCGGCGTAAACGGCTTTACGATGTAGTTATTGACGCCTGCTTTTAGCGCGGTTATGACCTCGGCTTTACCGCCCTCGGTCGTTACCATGATGATAGGCATATCGACGTATTTTGCCTCGGCGCGGACCTTTTTTACGAGTTCAAGGCCGTTCATTTCAGGCATGTTCCAGTCGGTGATAAGCACGTTTATATCGCTGTGCTGGCTCAAAATTTGCCACGCTTCGGCTCCGTGCTCGGCCTCTAAAATTTCTTGATGTCCGAGCCTTTGTAGGGTGTTTTTTATAATTCTTCTCATAGTAGAGCTGTCGTCGACTACTAGTATTTTCACAATCGTATCCTTTTTTAAAAAATGTCCAATTCTAGCAAATTTTATATTTAAATTTACTTTAAAAATTTATCGGCCCAGTTTAAAGGCCTCTTTTAAATCGAGCGTCCCCTCGTAGTACGCCTTGCCCACGATCGCGCCATAAACGTCTCCCGCGCGCATTAGCGCCTCGATATCCTCCATATCTTTTACGCCGCCGCTTGCGATCGTATTTATACCGCTTGCTTTTGCGATTTGCGAGGTAAACTCAACGTTTACGCCGCTAAGAGTTCCGTCTTTTGAGATGTCGGTGCAGATTATCGCTTCGACTCCGGCTCCGGCAAATTTGCTCGCCAGCTCGGTCGCCCTCATCTGCGACACCTCCGCCCAGCCCTGCACGGCGACGAAGCCGTCTTTGGCGTCTATGCCGACGGCGACTCGGTATTTTTGCGCCATTTCTTTAGTAAAATTTGGATCCTTTAGCGCTACCGAGCCCAAGATAACGCGCGTTATGCCGCTATCAAGATAGCTTTTTATTCGCGCTTCGTCGCGTATCCCGCCGCCGATTTGGATTTGTAAATTTGCGGCTTTTGCGATCTTTTCTACGGTTTTTAGATTTACCGCTTCACCTGCAAACGCCCCGTCAAGATCGACGACATGAAGCCACTTTGCGCCCATATCTTCAAACCTTTTGGCTAGCTCCCACGGCGCGTCCGAGTAGATTTTGGCGCTACTCATTTCGCCTTTAAAAAGCCGAACCGCCTTACCCTCTTTCAAATCTATCGCAGGGAAAATTTCCATCACATTTCTCCGAAATTTCGTAAAATTTTTAGTCCCGTCTCATAGCTCTTTTCGGGGTGCGGCTGAAAACCGAAAATATTATCTTTATGCACCGCGCTTACGAATTTATAGCCGTATTCGCTAAAGCCAAGCGCCGC
>CAUQRE010000072.1:0-5900 GCA_963520315.1 uncultured Campylobacter sp.
GATAAACATATGCGCGCTTTGTTCGTCGGCGTTTGCCATCACGCGTCCGCGCGCGTAGTCTTCGAGCTTTCGCAGCGCGCCTGCTAGGTGTTGGGGCTTGCCTGTTATCATCGCTGCACCTCTGTCGGCCTCAAACTCCCGCGCGCGCGAGATCGCCATGCGTATGATCGTGGCGGCTAGCGGCATGATGACGGCTAGGGCGATTAGCATTAGCGGATTTTGTTTGCCCTGACGGTTTGCCGCGCCAAACTGCGCGAAATTTGCCAGTATCGCGATCGCGCCAGCAAAAACCGCCGCGATAGAGCCCGTTAGGATGTCGTAGTGGCGTACGTGGCTTAGCTCGTGAGCTAGCACGCCCTCGATCTCGTCTTTGTTGAGTATATTTAGCAGTCCCTCGGTCACGGCTACTGCGGCGTGGCTCGGGTTACGACCCGTGGCGAAAGCGTTTGGAACGGCTTCGGGGATGATGTAGATCTTTGGCATCGGCAAATTTGCCTTCGCGCAAAGCTCGCGCACGATCTGATAAAGCCCCGTCGCGTGCGCTTCGTCTACGGGCACGGCTCGGTAGTGCTTTAACACGAGCGTATCCGAGAAAAAATACGAAAAGAAATTCATCCCAAGCGCAACTAAAAATGCCGTCAGCATGCCGCTAGTGCCGCCTATCGCGCCGCCCACGGCAATAAAAAGCAACATCAGCACCGTCATCAAAAATGCGGTTTTAAAAAGTTCCATTTGTTTCCTTTGCTCGTAAAATTTTACGAAAATATTTCGCCGCCGTCTTTTATCTTTTTTATAAAGGCAAAAATATCTCGTTCCGCTAGGCGCATCGGAGCCGAGCCCAGCGCGCCTAGATCGTTAAAATAAATAGTGTCGTCCGAGTTTAATTTTATAAAAAATCCAAGGTCGCCGTCTTGGCCTATCATATAAAAATCCGGCTAGTAAAGCGACACTTCGTATGTTTCGTTTCGCTCGGCTAGAGACTCGCGTCCGTATAGATACGCGCCCGCTCCCGCCTCGTTAAAAATATCTACGCACTCCTCGCCCTCGATACTTTCTAAAAATTTTAGATATAACGGCGGGAAATTTATCATCGTTTATCCTTGCCTATTACGGCGTTTTTAAATATTGCGACGTCGGCTTGATACCCCGCTATCTCGCTAAGTTCGCTCTCATTGCCGATTATACAAGCGACTTTGGCGTCAAAGAGATAAAATTGGGCCAAATTTGCGGCCTTTGGCGTAAACTCCCGCTTTGATATAACAAGCAGGTTTGCGCCCGCCGCATTTGCGATTATGCACTCGCTTACGTTCTCGCAAGCTACGCTAAATTTAGCCCCTTTTTCTTGCGCGCGCTTTATCATCGCTTTGTTGAATTTAAACAAATTTTGCTCGTCCGCCTTGATCTGATCCGCGTTTTCGCGCCAAAATAGCGGCTCGTAGGGTACTAGCTCGTGTCCGATTAATTGCATTTCTACTCCTTTTTGCTTTGTATGCAGTCGCGGCAAACATATCCGCCGCCGCTTATTACGGCGTCTTTTGCCTCTATAAAGGTGCCGCACTTTTTGCATTCGACGAAATTTTCGGCATCTTTGTCCTCTTTTTTTGCGCCGCCTTTTACGCCTTTTTTGACGCGGGTTTTAAAAAAAATTAAATAAATCGCGATTAAAACCGCCAAAAAAACCAAAATTTTAAATAACATCGCCGCCCTTTATAAGTACGTAATTTCTATTGCCGCACCCGTAAATTTGAGCTTTGAGCCCGTCTAGCTCGCTTTGTACGCTGCTTCCTTTGTAAAGTAAAATTTGAGTTTGCGCGTCAAAAAAGCCGTTGCAAATCCCAAGTAAATCTTTCGTTTTCATTAGCGCGCGGCTAGTGATGAGCTGCGCCGCGAAGGGCTCGCCGTCCTCGATCTTGCAAGATTTTACGCGGACGTTGGTTAAATTTAGCTCAGCCTTGACATAGCTTAGAAACGCCGATTTTTTCGGGCTGGGCTCAAAGAGATGCCACTCGCACTCCTTTAAAATCATCGCGAGAAATATCGCGGGAAAGCCCGCTCCGCTACCCACGTCGATCGCCGTTTTAGCGCCCGAAATTTGCGGGAAAATTTCAAGCGGAGCTATGCTATCAGCGATCTGCTCGTTTAAATTTTTGTAGCTAGTTAGGCTGTGCACGCGGTTAAATTTAGCCAAAATCTCGCTAAATTTCGCCGTTTGCGCGCTAAAATCCCGCGGCAGGTCAATTTTCATCTAGCATGTGCCCCATCTGCTCTTTTTTCACGCGCAGGTAGTTTTCGTTAAATTTGTTCGCGTGTATCACGATCGGCACGCGAGAGACGATTTGTACGCATTTTAGCCCCGACAGTTTTTTTGGGTTATTGGTTAGCAAATTTATCTTTTCGATGCCGAAGTGCTTTAATATAAAATCCACGATCTCGTATGTGCGCTCGTCGGCCTTAAAGCCTAGCTGATGATTTGCCTCGATGGTGTCAAGGCCCTCATCTTGCAGGTGGTAGGCGTTTACTTTGTTTAGCAGGCCGATATTTCGCCCTTCTTGGCGCAAATAAATCACCATCCCGCCGTGCTCTTCGATGTATTTTAGGCTGGCTTCGAGCTGATCGCGGCAGTCGCACTTTAGGCTGCCGATCGCATCGCCCGTTAGGCACTCAGAGTGGATGCGGACGTTTACGATCTCGCCGAAAGGTTTTTTGTAAATCGCTAAATGTTCTTTCTCGCCCTCCTTAAATGCCTTTATCTCAAATATCCCGAAACGAGAGGGTAAATTTGCCGTATTTGAAAGCTCGATATTCATAAAATTTTAACTCCTATTATGTTACACTAAGCGTAAATTGTAGCGAAGTAAAAGGAAAATTATGTTTAAACGTTTTAGAAGGCTCAGGATAAATCCAGCGATCAGGGAGATGGTGCGCGAAACTAGCGTTTGCGCGAGCGATTTTATCTATCCGCTTTTTATCGTCGAGGGCAAAAGTATAAAAAAAGAGATAAGCTCGATGCCGGGCGTCTTTCAGATGAGTTTGGACGAAATTTTAAAAGAGTGCGAAATCGTGCGAAATTTGGGCATAAAAGCGGTTATTTTATTTGGAATCCCTAGCCTAAAAGATAGCGTAGGCAGCGACGCTTTGAGCGATGACGGCATCATAGCGACCGCGCTGCGAGCGATAAAGGATAAATTCCCCGATCTAGTCGTGATCACCGATCTTTGCTTTTGCGAGTACACCGATCACGGCCACTGCGGCATCCTAGATCACGTCCACCAGACTGTCGATAACGACGCGACTCTGGAGATCTCCGCTAAACAAGCGCTAATCCACGCTAGAAACGGAGCCGATATGATCGCTCCAAGCGGCATGATGGACGGCATCATCGCTACTTTACGCGGTGCGCTGGATTTGAGCGGATATGAAAATTTGCCGATTATGGCGTATTCGACCAAATTTGCTTCGGCGTACTATGGGCCGTTTCGCGACGTAGCCGAAAGCGCACCAAGTTTTGGCGATAGAAAAAGCTACCAGATGGATAGCGCAAACCGCCTAGAAGCCGTGAGCGAGAGCCTGGAGGATGAGGCGCAGGGGGCCGATATCTTGATGGTAAAGCCGGCTCTTGCGTATCTAGACGTCATCCGCGACCTGCGTGAGGCGACGAGACTGCCGATCTGCGCGTATAACGTGAGCGGCGAATACGCCCTACTAAAAGCCGCGGCAAAAGCCGGCGTCATCGACTACGAGCGAGTAATGATGGAGATGTTAGTCGGGTTTAAGAGGGCGGGGGCGGATTTGATAATAAGCTATCATGCCAAAGAAGCCGCCGCTTTACTAAGAAAATAGCGGCTCGTCCTTTTGAGCGCTTTTGAGAGAGATTTTTGCTTCGTTGTACTCGCAACTGCGAGCAGAGGAAATTTTAAGTCTGCGGCAGACTACTTGTCTAGCCTTGACTTAAAATTTCTGCACAACTCTCAAAATCATCTCAAAAATAATTCGCCTTAAAAATTTGTGGGTAAAATTTGGGAATAAGGGGGCAAAATGCGACACTTTTTGACGCTAAACGACTTCGGTAAAGACGAAATTTTAGAAATGATAAATTTGGCGCGCGAGATAAAAAAAGAGGCAAAGGCACGAGATTTCAAACCGTATCTAAAAGATCAAAAACTGGCGATGATATTTGAGAAAAGCTCGACTAGAACGCGCGTAAGCTTTGACGTGGGGATGAACGAGCTTGGAGGACACGCGCTATTTCTTAGCTCGAGCGATATCCAGATCGGGCGCGGCGAACCGATAAAAGACACTGCTCGCGTGATCTCGCGAATGTGCGATCTCATCATGGCGCGCGTAAATCGCCACGAGACGCTCGAGGAATTTGCCAAATTTAGCCGCGTGCCCGTGATAAACGGCCTTAGCGATAAATTTCACCCGGTGCAGCTAATGGCGGACTACCTCACGATGCTGGAATTTGACGCGGGCAAATGCGTAGCCTACGTCGGCGACGGCAACAACATGGCTCACTCGTGGCTGATGCTTGCCTCAAAGCTTGGCTTAGAGCTCAGAATCGCGACGCCCGCGGGCTACGAGCCGGACGGCGAGGTTGTAAATTTAGCGATGAAAAATGCTCAAATTTCGGGAGCTAAAATTTATCTAACCCATGACGCAAAAGAAGCCGTCTCGGGCGCCGACGTCGTCACTACCGACACCTGGGTCTCGATGGGGCAAGAATCGGAAAAAGAAAAGCGCATAAAAGACTTCGCGGGCTTTTGCGTGGATGAAAATTTGATGAAATTAGCCGCGCCCGGCGCGATATTTTTGCACTGCTTGCCGGCCTACCGAGGATACGAGGTGAGCGAGGCGGTGTTTGAGGCGCATGCGGACGAGATTTTCGCCGAAGCCGAAAATCGCCTGCACGCGCAAAAAGGCGTGATGGTTTGGCTTGATAGGCAGCGAAACGGGTAAGTTAAGGAAGTAAATGAAAGAAAAAAATCTACAAAAAACATACGAAAAAATCGACGAAATTTCGGGCGAGCTCGGGATAAAAGAGGGCGAGAAAACGATATTTGAGATCGTGCCGACAAGCGATCCTAATCAAATGAGTCTCAGCCTAAAAAGCGGCTCGTGGGACGGGGTGGAGCCGTGGTTCGGCATTGACGAAAATCAAAATTTACACACGATGGTTTCGTTAAAATCGCTTTCGCAGCTCATCGAAGCCTACCGCAACGTCCAAAAGGAAAATTTCGAGCTAAGGCTTGAAAAGACGATCTGGCAAAACGTGCCGATAGATTTTGCAGACGTTTGGGTCGTGGCGATGGACGAGATACGCAAGATCGCCGCAAAAAGCAAAAAGAAAAAAAGCATCGACGTAAATTTGGAAAAACTGGTAAAGGATATCAAAAAGCAGTATCCCAATCTGTTCGTCGATATGCAGAATTTAATGAAAAATGCTAGGAATAAAACGCTATGATAGATTTTGACGCTTACGTGAAGTATTCGCGCCCGGGACCGCGATACACGAGCTATCCGACCGCACCCGAGTTTAGCGATAAATTTAGCTACGAGGACTACCTGCGGGAGCTAAAAACCCGCGACGCCTCGCGCCCGCTTTCGCTTTATTTGCACCTGCCGTTTTGCCGCAGCGCCTGTTATTTTTGCGGTTGCAACGTGATCTATACGAGCAAAGAGGACCGCAAAACGCGCTATATGGAGTATCTGCAAAAAGAGCTTGATCTGCTAGCGGCAAACCTCGATACGAGCGCGCCCGTGCTGCAAATGCACTTTGGCGGCGGCACTCCAACCTTTTACGGCGCGGATCAGCTTGATGAAATCATCAAAATGATAAAGGCTAAATTTAAAAATTTCTCGCCCGAGGCTGAAATCAGCTGCGAAATCGACCCGAGATTTTT
>CAUQRE010000073.1:0-5754 GCA_963520315.1 uncultured Campylobacter sp.
GGTAAAAAATAGCTGGATAAAATCAACTCGCTATGACGGCAAACCGATGAAGGTGGGCCCGATAGCTAGCATCGTGATAAACTACGCCAAAGGCAACGAGCGCGTGGTAAAAATCGTCGATAAATTCTTAAAAGACACGGGGCTTCCGCTCGAGGCGGTATTTTCTACTCTGGGTAGAACCGCAACCAGGATGCTAGAGGCCAAACTGGTAGCCGATCACGGACTAACCGCATTTAATAGCTTAGTAGAAAATCTAAAAACCGATCAAGAAACCTGCGCGAAGTACGTCATAGATAACGGCAAAGAGTATAAAGGAAATTTCCAAGGCAATGCCCCTCGCGGAGCGCTCAGCCACTGGTGCCGTATAAAGGGCGGCGTGATAACCAACTGGCAAGCCGTCGTGCCTAGTACGTGGAACGCCTCGCCAAAAGACGCCGCAAACGCGCGCGGAAGCTACGAGGAGTGCCTCATCGGGCTAAAGATCGCCGATCTAACCAAGCCTCTTGAGGTCATACGCAAGATACACTCGTACGATCCTTGTATCGCATGCGCCGTACACGTGATGGATGCACGCGGCACAAAGCTTGGCGAATACAAAATCAACCCGAATTTGTGAAAGGAGCGGCTATGATCGAGCATAAATTTGACCGCAAAAGCGAGTATGAATTTTCCATCGGGCTTAGAGCGACGCACTGGATCAGGTTTTTTGTTATTACCTTTTTGGTCGTGAGCGGCTACTATATATCGTATGTTTTTGTTAGTCCCGAAATCACGAGCGAACCGACGAATTTTATGAACGCTAAATGGCGTATGGCGCACCAAATCGCGGGATTTATCTTGATAGCGTGCTTTATTTTCAAGCTTTATCTATTTATATTCGACAAACACAGTCGCAAAGAGGTCGTGAGCATAGTCGATTTTTTTAGCCCGAAAGTCTGGATAGCGCAGATAAAATACTATCTGTTTTTAGGCCCGCACCCGCATCTAAAGGGCGTTTATAATCCGCTTCAGTTTGCGTCGTATTTTTTCTTTTACGTCGTGCTTTTTCTGATCTGCCTAACGGGCCTCGCGCTCTACGTCCACGTCTATCACGAGGGGCTTGGCGGGCTGCTTTACGAGCCGATGAGGCAGTGCGAGGAGCTAATGGGCGGGCTAGCAAACGTCCGCACGGTACATCGCGTCTGCATGTGGATCATCATCGTTTTTGTAGTCATTCACGTGTATATGGCCGTCTTTAACGCCGTAAAAGGCAAAAACGGAGCCATGGACGCGATTATTAGCGGCTACAAATACGTAAAAGACGAGCACTGATGCGCGTTTTGGTGCTTGGTATCGGCAACGTGATGTTTGGCGACGAGGGCGTGGGGGTGCATTTTGTAAAAATGATGGAGCGAAACTACAAATTTAGCCCTAAAATCAGGGCTAAATTTGACTCCGCTTTAAATTTGGACGATAAATTTGACTCGTTCAATTTAGATGGCGCGAACTCAAATTTAAGTGGCGACTTTGACTGCTGTGACGGCTCCAAATTTAACGCGGACGGCACAAATTTGGAGCTAAGATTTATCGACGGCGGTACTCTAGCTATGGCGCTAACGCCCGTTATCGCTAGCTCGGACGTTTTGATAGTCGCCGACTGCATCAGCGCCGAGGGCGGCGAGACGGGGGACGTGTATTTTTTTGGTTACGAGCAGATGCCGCCCGCAGTTTCTTGGAACGGCTCCGCGCACGAGGTAGAGATGCTTGAGACCCTGCGTCTGATGGAGCTTGCGGGCGATTTGCCGCGGACGAAAATTTTAGGTATCGTGCCAAAACGCATCGAGCCTATGAGTTTTGAGATCTCGTCGCAGGCGCAAGAGGGCGTAAATTTGATGGAAAAGACGCTTTTAAACGAGCTTTCGCAGCTTGGATTTAGCTACGAAAAGATCGCAAATTTTAGCGTCTCTGGCATCGCTTTAGAGTTTTCAAAAAAGGGCGCGATATGATTTTAGCTTACGAGTTTGACTGTGCGAGCGAAAATTTCGCCTTTTTTCTTAAATTTTACGCGCAAAAAAGCGGACTAAAATTTAGTCTTAAAAAACAGCGGGGTTTAACGGCGCTTTATATCGAGGGCGCGCAAGAGGAGCTTTTGGAGTTTTCGGATATGCTCGCTAGCGCGCTGCCTCACAGCGTGTTTTTGCGCGGCTCAAAGGTCTACGCGGGACAAAATTTACCGCAAGGCCAAACCAGCGAACCGCAAAACGCCCTCTCAAACATCACGCCGCGCGTCGTTAGCGCTTATTTTAAAGGCGAGCTAAAAGAGTGCGAAAACGGCGTTTTTAGCGGTGTTTGCGTTTTTACGGACGGCAAATTTACGCCAGTAACGAAGGCGAATTTTAACGAGCTTTTGGATTTTGCTTTTAAAAATTTAATCGCTGGCGCAAGCATCAAATTTAAAGATATTAGCGGCGAATTTGAAGCGTTAAATTTCACCGAACTAAACGAAAATTTTAATCTTTTAATGCCGACAAATCTTAAAAATTTACCCAAAATTTTTATCGCAAACGAAGCCGAACAAGTAGCCCTAGCAAGCTACGAAAAGCCCGCCGTTACGCTAAAAACGACGGCTATTTACCGCGGCAATCACCCAAACTCGCCAAGGTTTTTCGATGTCTGCGCCCCTAGAGATATTTTCATCTACGCGCTTTGCGACAAGCTTTTTAAAGCGGGCGTAAATTTTATCGCTTTTTTGGCGCAAAAACCGCCGTTTAAGGCTACCGCGCTTGAAAACGGATATATTTTTAGCGGCTCAAATATTTATTATTCGCGCGCAAATTTGAGCAAGGTAGAGGGCGCCGCGGATAAAAATCTAGCGAATTTTAATCTCGCAAAAAAAGAATTTGACGAAGAGGGCGGGATAGTTAGGATATTTTTAAGCAGGTTTAAAGACGATGAAGTTAAAATTTATCCCAAATTTGATGATTTTAACGTCTTAAATTTCGCCTTGCCGGCAAGCTTTGACGAGCTTTACGCTCAGATAAAGCGCGAGGAGGGCGGCAAGAGTTTGCTTCAAAATTACGGCGAAAGCTTTAGCCTGCCGCGCGGCGAACTAAACGTACAAAACGGCTTTTTCGGGCTATTTTGCATGGTCGGAGCGCTGCTTGGATTTGATAACAATCTGCAAAAAGCGGGAGAGATTTTACTGCAAAACGCGAGCGATTTTAACGGCGCAAAAGGGCCTAGGCTCGATTTTAAAATGCTAAACAAAACGCATTTTGACGTCGTTAAATTTGCTAGAAGCGGCATGAGCTTTAGGCTCGCTGGCGTCGATGCGAGGCTGCTTAGCTACGGATACGCCGAGTCGTTAGCATATTTTTTGAGCGATTTTTCGGACTCGCTAAAGCAGGATCTCGGCGTACGAAACGCGCTGCTTTGCGGCTCGCTTTTTGAGAACAAAACGCTTGCGAATTTGACGTTAAAGCATCTAAAAACAGGCTTAAACGCCAAATTTAGCAAAGAGTTTTTGATTGAAGAGATGTTTTAAATATAAAATTTCAGGCTTAGTTCAAGGCGTCGGTTTTCGCCCTTTCGTTTATAATCTAGCCCTTAAATTCGGCCTTGCGGGCGAAATTTACAACGACGACGAGGGCGTGAAGCTAACGCTTTGCGGGCGAGATGAGCAGATAGAAAAATTTGAAAAAGCGCTGTATGAGGAGCTACCAAGCCTCGCTCGTATCGACGAGATGAAAAAAACCGAGCTAGAGGACGCGAAATTTGACGAGTTTAAGATAGTCGCCTCAAAATCAGCCAAAAAACACGCGCCCATCTTGCCCGATTTTGCCCTCTGCCAAGACTGCGAGCGCGAGTTTTACGACTCTGCAGACCCGAGGTATCATTACCCTTTTATCAACTGCACCAACTGCGGCCCGAGGTTTTCGATTATCAAGTCGCTACCTTACGACCGCGCAAACACGACGATGAGCTCGTTTAAGATGTGCGAATTTTGCGGCGGCGAATACAAAAATCCGCTAAATCGCCGCTATCACGCCCAGCCCGTCTCCTGCCCAAACTGCGGCCCCAGGCTTGCTCTAAAAGATAAATTCGGGCGGGTTTTGGCGCGGGATAACGAAAGCGCGAAGCAGGCCGCGCGCCTCATAAACGAGGGTAAAATTTTAGCCGTAAAGGGGCTTGGCGGATTTCATCTGATGTGCCGTTTAAAGGATGATACGGTGGGGCTACTAAGAGAGCGAAAAAAGCGGCCTAAAAAGCCATTTGCCGTGATGTGTAAAGACCTCGCGCGCGCTAAAAAATACGCTCAAATTTCGCTCGAAGAAGAGCGGCTTTTAAGCTCAAATTTAAAACCGATCGTCGTTTTGCAAAGCTTGCCTGACGCGCCGGTTCCCCCAAATTTAGCGCCGGGACTCAATAAAATCGGCATATTTTTGCCATACACGGGCGTTCATCTCTTGCTTTTTGAGTACTTAGAGGGCGACGTCATCGCTACCTCGGCTAACGTCTCTGGCGAGCCAATAATCTACAACGAAAAAGACCTGCGAGAAAAGCTGGGCGGCGTGATAGATTTTTACCTAGACAACGACCGCGAGATCCACTCGCCAAGCGACGATAGTATCGCGTTTGTAGCGGGCAGCGAGCCTATCTTTATCCGCACCAGCCGCGGCGTGCATCCTAAGTTTATCCTCACGAAATTTAAGAGCGAAAAGACCGTTTTGGCCGTCGGAGCGGAGCTAAAAAATCAGTTTGCGATCTTTAAGGACGGCGAGCTGATGGTAAGCCCATATATCGGCGATCTAAAAAACGTCGCGACCTATGAGCGATTTTGCGCGCTAATCAATCTTTTTAGCGAGATTTACGAGCTAAAATTTGACGAGATCGTAGCGGATTTGCACCCGCATTTTTTAAACCTAAAATGGGCGCGCAAATATGCCGCAAATTTGGGCTCAAATATCACGCAGATCCAGCACCATCACGCCCATTTGCTATCGGTGATTTTAGAAAACGATCTGGACGCAAAGCGCGAGTATATGGGCTTTTGCTTTGACGGCACGGGATACGGTGCGGACGGGAGCGTCTGGGGCGGAGAGATCCTAAAAGTGCGCGGCAAGGAGTACGAGCGAGTTTGCAAATTTGACGAAATTTTACTGATCGGCGGCGAAGCTAGCGTGAAAAATATCCGGCAGATCGCTTATGCCGCGATTTTAAAATATAATCTAGAGCTCGAGGCGGAGGCGTTTTTGGCCAAATTTGAGCCCGCTAAGCTAAAAAATCTAAAAATCCTGCACGAAAAGCAAATAAACTGCGTCAAAACCAGCTCGCTTGGACGAATTTTTGACGCGTTTGCGGCGGTGATCTTGGGGCTTGATAGCATCAGCTACGAGGGCGAGGCGGGGATGAGCCTAGAGGCACTTTTTGACGCAAATTTGGATGCCTGCTACGAGTTTGAAATCAGGAGTGACAAAATTTGCTTTAAAGAGGCCTTTAAAAGAGCTCTAAAAGACGATGCTAAAACGGCTGCGACGGGCTTTATAAAAGGGCTCGCAAAGCTAGTAGCGGACGTAGCTTGCGCGCAGCCTAACGACGTCTTGCTAGCAGGCGGTGTTTTTCAAAATAAAGTCCTGCTTGAAAATGTAATTTTAATTCTTAAGCAAAAAGGTAAGAATTATTACATAAATAAAAATTTTACCGCCAATGATTCGAGTATAGCTATCGGTCAAATCGCATTTACATTAATATAAATTAAAGTTTCCTGATGTATAA
>CAUQRE010000074.1:0-5737 GCA_963520315.1 uncultured Campylobacter sp.
CCCGTATCTCTCAAGCTTTGCCCGAGTTTGCTTGCCTATACGCCAAAAATCATTTAGCGGCTGATGCGTCCAGAGCTTTTCTTTATAGAGCGTTTCGTCCAAAAAGGCTATATTATCCTCGCTGTGCTTAGCTAGGATATCAAGGGCGATTTTAGCTAGATACAAATTCGTCCCCATACCGCAGGTCGGCGTTACGCCTGTAGTTTTTAGGATGTCGTCCATTATCATCTTTGCCATGGCTCTGGCTTCTAGTTTATAAAATTCTAGATACGACGTGAGGTCGATAAACGCCTCATCGATAGAGTAAACATAGATGTCCTCTTTGGCTACGTATTTTAGGTAGATGCCGTAAATTTTAGCCGCGTAGTCTATGTAAAACTGCATCCTGGGCACAGCGATGATGTATTTGATATTTTTAGGGATCTCAAACAGTCTGCATCTGTTTTTTACGCCAAGAGCTTTGAGGGCTGGGCTAACAGCTAGACACACGCTGCCCTCGCCTCTAGTGGCGTCTGCGACGACTAAATTCGCCTCAAAGGGATCAAGCCCTCGCTCCACGCACTCGACCGAGGCGTAGAAAGACTTTAGATCGATGACGGCGTAGGCGGGAGTTTGGGTTTTCATGGATGATTAAATTTGCTTGCGCGCTAGGCGGAGTTAGAGAGCGGCTAGGCGAGCCAAATTTGACTCCGCCGCCGCAAATGCTTTTAAATTTAGCCTAAAACGCATCGTCGATAGCTTGGCAGATGATATGCCCTATCATTATGTGCATCTCTTGGATACGCGGCGTGTCGTTTGACGGCACGACCAAATTTAGCTCGCAAAGCTCGTTCATAGCTCCCCCAGTGCGGCCGCTTAGTCCGATCGTTTTGATACCGATTTTTCGCGCTAGCTCGAGCGCTTTTAGCACGTTGCCGCTGTTTCCGCTAGTAGAGATCGCGATGAGCAGATCACCCTCGCGGCCCAGAGCCTCCAGCTGACGCGAGAAAACGAACTCATATCCGTAGTCGTTGCCGATCGCCGTGAGCGCTGAGGTATCGGTCGTTAGCGCGATGCCGGCTAGCGCGCCGCGCTCGGTTTTATAGCGGCCCGTTAGCTCGGCTGCGATATGCTGCGCGTCTGCAGCGCTTCCGCCGTTTCCGCAAAGCAAAATTTTACCACCCGCCTTTAGCGTCGCTACCGCCGTTTCGCAGGCTTTTTTGATATCAGTTTCTAGCGCAAACGTCGCCTTTATCGTAGCTAGATGTCCCTCTAGCTCGCTTTTTATCATCTCTTCAGTCTTCATTTTTTATCCTTTTTATCGTCGCGCTCGTACTTTTGCCGTCTACAAAATCCACTAGTCGCACGTCTTTTACGACGCTACTGCCGACGACCTCTTTACCTTCGTAGTCGGCACCCTTTACGAGCACGTCGGGACGCAGCTTTTCGATCAAATTTAAAGGCGTTAGCTCGTCAAATATCGTCACGTAATCAACCGCCCCAAGCGCCGCCAGCACGGTAGCGCGGTCGGCCTGCGAATTTACGGGGCGAGTGTCGCCCTTTAGCGCGCGCACCGAGGCGTCGGAGTTTAGCCCGACGACTAGTATATCGCCAAATTCCCGCGCTTTAGCCAGGTAGCTCACGTGCCCCGCGTGCAGGATATCAAAGCAGCCGTTTGTAAAAACCAGCCGCTTTTCGCCGCGATTTGCCAGCGTCGCGGCCAGATCGTCTACGTTTTTGATTTTCTCCTCGAAGCCCGCCGCGTTTTTACGGCGCACGAGTTCGTTTATCTCCTCAAAGCTTGCCGTTGCCGAGCCGACCTTAGCCACGACGACTGCGGCGGCTAAATTTGCCGTCTCGATCGCCTTTTTGATACCTTCGCCCGCACCCAGCATCACGCCCAGCGTCGCTAGCACCGTATCTCCCGCGCCCGTGACGTCAAAGACCTCTTTTGCCAGAGCAGGAAATTTAACCGCCTGAGCGTCCTCTAAAAGCGCGATGCCCTCCTCCGAGATCGTAATCAGCGAATGAGTCAAATTTAGCTCGGTTTTTAGCAAATTTAGCGCTGTAAAAAGCTGCTCGTCGTTTTCTATCTTAAAGCCCACGGCCTCGCCCGCTTCTTTTTTATTTGGCGTTAGTAGCGTAGCGCCCTTGTATTTTGAGTAGTCCGCGCCTTTTGGATCGATTAGCACGGGTTTGCCGGCATCTGCGCAGGCTTTTATTAGCTTTTGGCACAGCGACGGTGTTAGCACGCCCTTGCCGTAGTCCGATAGCAGCGCGACGTCGTAGCTCTCTAGCGCGCGGGCGAAATTTGCCGCCAGCTCGTCCTCGCACGTTACGGCTTCGACGCTTTCTTTATCTATGCGCACGACTTGCTGATGCGTCGCCATCACGCGGCTTTTTATCGAGCTCGTGCGTCCGATCTCGCGCTTGATAAACTCGGGCCTAGCACCCTGCTCGCACAGTATCCGCTCTATCTCGTCGCCCGTCTCGTCGTCGCCTAGCACGCTCATGACGCCGACTTTTGCGCCTAGAGAAAGCAGATTTAGCACTACGTTGCCCGCTCCGCCTAGGCGTTTGGTTTCGTTTTTTATCTTCACCACCTGCACGGGAGCTTCCGGCGAGATACGCTCGCAGCTGCCCCAGATATAGTGGTCGAGCATCAGATCGCCCGCGACTAAAGCACGTACTTCACGCATTTATCTCTTCCTCGTGTATCCTTTTTATCTCGGCCGCGTAGTCTTTTATGCCCTCTTCTAGGCTAAATTTAGGCTCGTATCCCAGCGCCTTTTTAGTCGGCTCGATGTCTGCTTGCGTATGGAACTGATATGAGCGCGCGTACGGGTTTGGGATGTATTCGCAAGGTAAATTTGACCCTAGCTCGCGCTGCAAGATATCCACAATCTCTTGGAAGCTTCTTGCCGTGCCCGTAGCCGCATTATACACGCCGCTTGGCGCGTTTAGGGCGAGCAAATTGGCTTGCACGATGTCTTTTATATAGACGAAGTCGCGCTTGATTTTATCGCTACCCTCAAAGAGACTCGGATTTTTCCCGCTTAAAATTTGCAGACCGAACTGCAGCACCATCGAGGCGGTTTTGTTTTTATAAAACTCCCTCGCGCCATAAACGTTAAAGTATCTCAGACCCACGACCGCTACGCCCTTTTTAGCATATTTTCGTCCCAGATCGTCCATTTTTAGTTTTGAAAAGCCGTAAACGTTATTTGGCGCTTCGCATTCGCCGACTCTTTGCGGGCTTTTTGCGTTACCGTACGTAGCGCCCGAGCTCGCGTATATCATGCGCGCGCCCGTTTTTTCGCAGATATCTAGCAGGTCTTTAAAGCTATTTAAATTCGTCCTCATTAGCTCGCCTTGCTCGGTTACTGTGGTATCCGAGATCGCCGCCTCGTGAAAGATCGCGTCGGGGGCAAATTTCTCGATCATGGCTAGCGTTTTAGCGCAGTTTATGTCGCCCTCGTAAATTTCGCCCGAAAATCCGAGCAAATTTTTAAAATGCCCGAAGCTTTTTAGATTACCGTTGCTAAATTTCTCGTCGCTTCTAAATTTATCCACGGCGAGCACTTCTACGTCTTTTAAATTTTCATCAAAATAATGCGCTAAATTTGAGCCGATGAAGCCCGCCGCGCCCGTGATTACGACTCTTTTTATATCTTTCATATTTTTCCTTCTTTTTTTAAAAACTCTAGCGCCTCAGCCACGCTTTTTAGCCGGTCGCCCAGCTTTAAATTTACCCCGACGCCGGCACTCTGTCCCGCCTGCACGTCGCTATCCTTGTCGCCTATCATTATTGAGCGCGCAAGGTCGATATTTAGCTCGCTTGCGGCCCTTAGTAGCATGCCGGGCTCCGGTTTACGGCAACCGCAAAGAGCCTCCGGCGCGTGCGGACAAAAGTAAATTTTCTCTATCTTTACGCCCTTTTTTTCAAACTCGCCCAGCATAAACCTGCAAAGCTCATCAAACTGCTCTAGCGTGTAGTAGCCTCGCCCGATGCCTGATTGATTCGTCACCACGACTAGCGCGTAGCCTGCCTGCGCAAATTTGCGTAAGGCTTCAAAAATGCCATCTTTAAAAACGAAATCCTCGCGTCTATAAACATAGCCCGCATCCTCGTTTATCACGCCGTCGCGATCAAGAAATAGCGCCTTTTGCGGCTGCGTTTTAAGCTTTGTTTTATCCATGGCGAAAATTATACAAAAAAAATCTAAATTTAACCGAAAATCGCCGCCCGCGCCGCGATAGAAACTAATATAAAAAAATAATGTAAAATTTAGCTTTTAAGACTATAATACGCCTACAATTTTATCAAAAAGGATTGAAAATGAAAAAGCTTATCATTGTTTCAGGAGCTGCCGCATTGCTAGCGGGTAGCCTATTTGCGGCTGACGGCGCAACACTTTACAACAAATGCAAAGCCTGTCACGGGGCCAAAGCCGAAAAAATGTATCTAAACAAAGTTCCTGCGCTTTCGTCTCTTTCCAAAGAAGAGATCGCTGAGGCTTTAAAAGGTTACAAGGAGGGCAGCCTAGATAAATTTAAGTCTTCTGCGATGATGAAACCTCTAGCAAAAGGTCTTAACGACGAGGATATCGCCGCTCTTTCAGAGTACATCCCTACTCTAAAATAATCTCTTCGGCGGAGTTTTCCGCCGATTTTTCTCTCTTTGATACTTCATTTTTGCAACTTTTTTATAATTTTAATTTTAACTTTTTAAGACTATAATCTCGTCTAAATTTCTATCAAAAAGGACGAAAAATGAAAATCTATCGCATCGCTACCGCCATTTTGGCGCTAAATTTATCTCTATTTGCGGTCGACGGCTCAGCTATTTACAAAAAATGCTCGGCCTGTCACGGCGAAAAAGCGGAGGTAAAATACGCAAACAAAGTGCCTGCGCTAATTAGCATCAGCAAAGAAGATCGCATAAAAGCGCTACAAGGCTACAAAGACGGCTCAAACAACACATTTGGCATGGGCAAAGTCATGCAGCTGCACGCCAACCTAAGCGACGAGGATATGGCGGCTGTTAGCGAGTATATAGAAGGCCTAAAATAAGCTTGCGGTTTAAGCTCGCAAATTTACCGCAAGCAGACAAAACAAGTAGCGGCAAACATTTGCGATAATCGCGAGAGATTGTTTCGGCGCAGGTTTTATTTACTCGCTTAAATCAGGCTTTAAATTTGATTTTATACTTGCATCGAGGCGCGAAAATCGACGGATAAATTTAATACCGCAATTTCGGGCTTAAGGTTAAATTTAGGGCGTACCTTTAAAGAAATTTAAGATACACGCCGTAGCGCGGGTTTACAAAATCGCACGCCCGTAATCGGCGGCATAAAAACGCCCGTATTAATGCAAAACCGAGCTAAATTCGAGCTTTTTAGCAGTCGGCTCGGCAGAAGCGGATTTCGCAGCCAAATTCTCCGTCGCGAAATTTTAACTCGCGGTTGCAAAAGACGAGGCTAAATTTGATACTCGCCGGGGCTCAACTCGCCTCGTAAAAGCTTGCCAAAGCGCGCGGCTGCGGCACCTACGGCATCGTCGCCAAACTCGCCGGGCTCAAACCCGCTGCTGATAAACGGCACGGCAAACTCCATCCCGCAGTAGTTTGCCGCGATCTTAAGCGGCGTTAAAATTTCATCCAAGCTAAAGCCGATAGCACCTTGTTTAGAGTATTCGCCAAGCGGGGTGCTAACGCTTAGCGCAAGCTGCAAGACCTTGCCTTTAAGCGCGCCGGAAC
>CAUQRE010000075.1:0-5680 GCA_963520315.1 uncultured Campylobacter sp.
GGTAAAATTTAGGCTCGCGTTTCCATCCTTTGCGCTAGTCTAAATCTTACCTTTTCCTGCCAGGCGTTTGGGAAAATAGGACTCCAAAAGACAATAGCAATGCCTAAACGCTTGGATTTTCGTTACTGCTTAAATTTACCCGTTTGCTTTATAAATTTCGCTTTGAATTTTCAAATTTGCACCCTTGTTGCCGTAAAACCGATATAATCTACGTAAAAAACGACGGAGGCAAAATATGCAAAAATTTGTCGAGCAAAAATTTATCGGCGAGCGCGCGATGTTTGGCGCAAATGACGCTGAGTTTGAGCGGTGCGGGTTTGCAGCGGGAGAGTCGCCGCTAAAGCACGGGCAAAATTTGCGCCTAAAAAACTGCACTTTCGAGTGGAAATATCCGCTGTGGTACACTAAAAACGTCGCCGTGGAGGACGGGTTTTTGATGCAGACGGCGCGCGCTGGCATCTGGTACGCGCAGGACGTTAGCTTTAAAGATACGCTAATCCAGGCGCCAAAATCCTTTCGCAGGTGCCAAAACGTAAGGCTGGAAAACGTAAATTTGACCCAGGCCGAGGAGACGCTGTGGAGCTGCTCGGACGTGGAGATAAAAAACGTCTGCGCGCGCGGGGATTATTTTGCGATGAACTGCGAAAACGTGCGCGTTTACGGGCTAAATTTGGACGGGAACTACGGTTTTGACGGCTGTAAAAACGTGCTCGTCGAGGATAGCAAACTGCTTAGCAAAGACGCCTTTTGGAACTGCGAGAACGTGACCGTGCGAAATAGCTTTGTAAGCGGCGAATACCTCGCGTGGAACAGCAAAAACGTGACCTTTGAAAACTGCGTGATAGAAAGCTTGCAAGGGCTTTGCTACGTGCAAAATCTCGTGCTGCGCGGCTGCCAGACGCTAGATACCACGCTAGCCTTTGAGTACTCAAGCGTGGACGCGGAAATTTTAGGCGGCATAGTTAGCGTGAAAAACCCGCTCTCAGGCGTGATAAGGGCAAAAGAAATAGGCGAAATAATAATGCAAAAAGAGTGCGTGGACCCGGCCGCGACGAAAATAATTTTAGAAAAATAGCGGTTTTGCCGACTCGTATTTTCACTTATACTTATGCTTGCGGTCGCAACTGCAAACGGAAGGAAATATCGTCCAAACTCGGTTGCTACTATATGTATCCTGCTGGGCTAGTTTCCGCTTCGTATTTGGATTAAAAGTCTGCGGTCAAATTTGAGATTTAAGCCGTTTTTGGTTTAAATTGTCCCTTTAAACTAAATAATTAAATTATTTAAAAAGGAAAAATATGTCGTTTTTTGAGAAATTAAAACTAGCTTTTTACACCGTTTGTCGTCCGGAAAAGCTTATTTCTTTTAGGTTTGCAAAGCCTGATCCGCGCTACACAAAAGAGGCGAATTTTACCCTAAAATACGGCGTCCTTAACGCTCATCAAAATATGAACGCCGTCACGATCGCCTACGACCGCCTGTGCGAGCAATATGTGGGATTTAAGCCGCTTTTTATCATCGAAAACGCTCCGCAGTGCGAATACACGAATATGCACGCAAGCTCTAGTTACGAGATGCTTGACGAGGAAGAGTATAGCGCGCAAAATCCGGACGCTCGAGACTTCCCGGCTGCTGAGTTTCGTTTAATGCTAAGCAAACTAAATAGCCCTGAGCATAAGACGGAAGTTAGCGAATTTTACGGTAAATTTAGCCTAAACTATCCCGATAAATTAAAGGCTTTAGAATACCTAAATACCCGCGATTATAACGCTCTTGACGAGGATATCGACGTGTATCTGTGCTCTTGCGAGCGCAGTACGGACGCCTTTGCGCGGATGATACAGGGGTATTTTGCCGATGATTTTGAACCTGAGCAGACGTACGCGTTTATTTTGATGATGAACGAGCGATTCGGGTTTGAGTTTATCGGTTTCGGCGCGACGTTAATGCTATTTTATCGCAGCGAAAATTTAAGCGACGATAAGGCCGAGGAGCTACTGCAAGAGCTGGCTAAAATTTATGATACGCCTTACGAAGCGATCAAAAAAGCCCTGTGGCATAGCGCGTTTGGCTCTCGCAAGACGCTCGTGCTTCCTTTTGCAGAAAATATCGAAGACACCGTAGCCGATGAGCTCTAAAGTCGGGGTAAATTTTGCCTCGCAAGCTCAAAATTTTAGACCGAAATCTTAAACATTACAAAATTTTAAAGAAATTTTAGCTACACTCAGCAAATTTTATAAAAAAGGATATCAAATGAACCCTTCCGAATTTATCTGGATGGATGGAAAATTAGTCAAATGGGAGGACGCTAAAGTCCACGTTTTAACCCACTCGCTTCACTACGCAAATGCCGTATTTGAGGGCACAAGAGCCTATATGACGGATAAGGGCTTAGCGATATTTCGCCTTAGCGACCACACCGCGCGCCTACTAAAGTCAGCCAAAATGACGATCCTAAACGTCAAATACACGCAAAAAGAGCTTGAAGACGCGCAGGTCGAGCTACTTCGCGCAAACAATTTTAAATCAAACGTCTATCTACGCCCGATCGTTTACCTAGGCTACGGCGTGATGGGTCTAGCTCACACTAAAGCCCCGGTAAATACCGCAATCGCGGCATGGGAGTGGGGCGCATATCTAGGCGAAGAGGGCCTAAAAAAAGGCATCCGCGTGAAAATTTCGAGCTTTGCCAAACTAAACGTCGGCGGTCAAATGAGCCGCGCGAAATCAAGCTCGAACTACCTCTGCTCGCAAATGGCAAACTACGAAGCCAAAGAGGCGGGCTATGACGAGGCGTTGTTGCTTGATAGCGAGGGCTACATCTCAGAGGGACCGGGCGAGTGCTTTTTCATCGTGGAAAACGGCGCGCTAATCACTCCTCCAAACGATAGCAGCCTAGCTAGCATCACGCAAGACACGGTCATCAAAATAGCTCACGATCTAGGTATCGAAGTGCGCAGAGAGCGCATCACTCGCGACCGCGCATACACTGCGGACGAGGCGTTTTTCACGGGTACGGCGGCCGAGGTCACCCCGATAAGCAATATCGACAACCGCGTTATCGGCGCGGGCGAGCGCGGAGCGGTAACTAAACGCCTACAAGACGCGTATTTTGACGTAGTTTACGGACGCAATCCAAAATACGCCTCGATGCTAACTTACATTTAAGGAACGAAATGCCAGCAGATTTGAACGATTATTTTAATAAAAAACGCGGCACCGGCGGCGGAGACGATAACGGCGGCGAGAGCAAGGGGCCAAAAGTAAATTTTAAAACGCCTGATTTTAAGGGATTTGGCAAAATTTCAGCCTTTGCCTACGTCATCATCGCGCTAGTGGCCGTGATCGCGCTCACGCAGCCTTTCGTCACGATAAACTCGGGCGAAGTGGGCATCAAGTCAAATTTGGGTAAATACGACCCGTCTCCGATGCAGCCGGGTCTGCACTTCTTTATCCCGTTCTTGCAAAAGGTCATCGTAGTCGATACGCGCGTTCGCCTCATCAACTACACGTCGGGCGAAGATATGGGCGAAGCGGCGCAAAAGTACGGCGCGCAGGCTCAAGCAGGTATCATCCGCAAAAACTCGATCTCCGTTTTGGACGCGAGGAACTTGCCCGTCAGCATCGACATCACCGTGCAGTACCGCCTAAATCCGGAAAACGCGCCTCAAACGATCGCGTCTTGGGGTCTTAGCTGGGAAAACAAGATCGTCGATCCCGTCGTACGCGACGTCGTGCGCAGTATCGCGGGTAAATACACCGCCGAGGAGCTTCCGACGAAGCGAAACGACCTAGCCACGGCTATCGACGAGGGTATCCGAAAGGATATCGACGCTCAGCCAAACAAACCAGTCGAGCTGCTAACCGTGCAACTACGCGAGATTATCTTGCCTGAAAAGGTAAAAGAGCAGATCGAGCGCGTACAAATCGCTAAACAAGAGGCCGAGCGAACCAAATACGAAGTAGAGCGCGCAAATCAAGAAGCGCTCAAAAAAGCAGCCCTCGCCGAAGGTACGGCCAAAGCCGCCATCATCGAGGCTCAGGGTCGTGCGGACGCGGCTAAGATCGAAGCCGACGCACAGGCCTACGCAAACAAAGAGGTCGCAAAAAGCCTCGATCAAAATTTGCTAAATTTAAAGCAGATCGAGACGCAGGGTAAATTTAACGAGGCACTACGCGAAAACAACGACGCGAAGATATTTTTAACGCCCGGCGGGGCGGTGCCAAATATCTGGGTAGATACGAAGGATAAAGCGAAGCAAAGCGCGATAACGCAATAACTTTTGCTTGAAGCGGCTTGTCTAGCGAGCGTCTTTAACGGTGCTAGTAAAAATTTAGCTCGGCGGGCTACTTGTTCGGCCTACGCTAAATTTTTACGTCGCAACTGCAAGCAGTTGCGGTTGCAAGGGAAGCAAAGCCCTTTCTCGCTTTAGCGTTACGAGCATAGCGAAGTAAAAATCCATCTCGCGATATTTCTCCTTGACTTTTTTGCACCCAAATTTGAAGTTAAGTCCGTAAATTTAGCTTCAAATTTTACCGCCGAAACCCATGCCAAAACGCCGTATTCGGCTATTTTAGTAAAATTAAAAATACGATGTAAAACTTTATTTTCGTGGTTTGAGCTTTACCGCCGCATTTATAGCAATTAGTGCGTAGTTTGTAAATTTGAATTTGTAGATAAGATTAAATTTTCGTAGCTTTGCGTCACAAGTAAATTGCGCCATAGTATTTTTATGCGTCGCTCTTTTATTGCATTGGTTTTTGCGGTATTTTTGGTTAATTTAATATCAAATTTACTTAGTTTTTGATATTCTTGCGAAAAATTTGACCAAAAAGGATAAAAAATGGCAGTAAAAATAACAGACATCTGCATAAGCTGCGGCTCTTGTATCGACGAGTGCCCGACAAACGCTATCGTGGACGACGCAGATAACCCGACCGGAGAGGACGCATACTACGTTTATGCCGATAAATGCGTCGAGTGCGTAGGGTTTAACGACGAACCTGCATGCGCCTCAGCCTGTCCTACCGACGGCTGTATCGTTTGGGACGCCCCTTATGCTGGCCAGCCTTCTCGCGCCGAGATAACCGCCGATATGCGCATGGGCTCAACCGCGGTAATACAATAAATTTAAGCCCGCATTTTGGGCTTATTTTGAATTTTAATTTTTTTTTGATATAATCACCGCCTTATAAAAATCACAAAAAGGAAATTTTATGCAGCAAACGCTTTCTATTATTAAGCCTGATGCCGTAAAAAAGGGCGTTATCGGAAAAATCGTGGATAGATTCGAAAGTAACGGACTAAGAATCGCCGCTATGAAAAAAGTCAAACTAAGTAAATGCGACGCAAAAGCTTTCTATGCAGTTCACAAAGACAGACCTTTCTTTAATGATTTGGTTGATTTTATGGTGAGCGGACCGGTCGTAGTTATGGTGCTTGAGGGCGACGATGCAGTAGCTAAAAACCGCGATCTAATGGGTGCGACCAATCCGAAAGAAGCAAAACCTGGCACAATAAGAGCCGACTTTGCCGAGAGTATCGACGCAAACGCCGTTCACGGTAGCGACAGCCTAGAAAACGCTAAAAACGAGATTGCGTTTTTCTTTGCTACAAGAGAAATTTGCTAAATTTAGGTTAAATTTTGAAAATATCTTTCGCCAAAATCGCAAATAATCA
>CAUQRE010000076.1:0-5641 GCA_963520315.1 uncultured Campylobacter sp.
TAGGGTTAAATCAGCTAAAAAGGCTAGACGAAACCATCGCGGCGCGCGAGAAAATCGCTAAATTTTACGACGAAAAATTTGATAAAAACCCATATTTTAGCGTGATCAAGCTACCAGGCGGCGTCGTTAGTTCGCGCCACCTCTACCCTATCTTGCTATTTCGCCAGTTTTGGTGCGCCAAAGAGGACATATTTGCCGCCCTTCACGCGCGCGGCATCGGCGTGCAGGTGCACTATAAGCCCACTTATAAATTTAGCTTTTACCGCGAGCGCTACGGCGAGATATCGGTTCCTAGCGCCGAGGATTTTTACGCCGCCGAGCTTAGCATCCCGTGCCATCAGTGTATGAGCCTAGAGGACGCAAATTTCGTTGCAGATACGCTTTTTGAGGTTTTAAAGAGCTTTGACGCTCCGCAAGGTTGTAGAGTTTGATCCTGATCCACGCGCGCGGCAACGAAAAAATCGGTATCGGCAACCTCGCAAGGTGCTACGAACTAGTAAAATTTCTAGCTCCAAACCGCGACGTAAAAGCGATTTTCGAGTGCGACGAGAAGCTGTTTTCCAGATTTAGCCAAAACGCGATTAGAAGCGAAAATTTAGAGCATTCAAAGGAGCTGATTTACCGACTAAAACCGCAAATTTATATTAACGATTTACTCGATGCGGATAAAAATTTAAGCGATATCGCGCGAAACGCGGGCGCGCGCAAAATCGTAAGTTTTAATACCTTAGAATACGGCTTTGAGCCGGACGCGCTATTTATAATGGACGAGTTTGACTACCCCGCCGCAAGCGGAAATTTCGAGGTTTTTCGTTCGTTTGGCTACTACATCGTGGGTAGCGACGTAGTAAAAAGGCGCGCTAAATTTACGCCCAAGACGCAGCTAAAAAATATCTTGCTATCTTTCGGAGGCGCCGATCCCGCGATGTTTAGCGAATATTTTGCAAACGTGATAGCAAACGACGGTCGCCTTTATACGCTAGTTTTAGGGCCTGCGATGAGCGATGAGCGAAAGGCGAGGATAAAAAGCGTTAAAAAACCGAATTTAAGCTTTATCGACAGCCCCGCAAATTTGATAGACCTAATCTTAAATCACGACGCCCTAGTCACGTTAGGCGGCATGAGCGCATACGAGGCGATGACGCTAGGTACGCCCGTTTGCGGCGTGGAGTGGAGCTATCTAGCCTACGTAGTAAGAAGTTTTGCAAAGCTTAAAAT
Organism: uncultured Campylobacter sp.; assembly: GCA_963520315.1. Taxonomy (GTDB): domain Bacteria; phylum Campylobacterota; class Campylobacteria; order Campylobacterales; family Campylobacteraceae; genus Campylobacter_A. The sequence continues at coordinate 1,219 of CAUQRE010000076.1, forward strand.
GGTAAATAATTTAGGCGATATTAAAAATGCCTACGAAAATTTATTAAATTTAAATTTAGCAAGCGTAAATGAAATTTGCGAAAACGCCTACCTCAAAATAAGCGGCGACGCGCTAGCAAAAATAGCGAAAATTTTAGACGGATTTGAAAATGAACGAAGTTGAATTAAAAATTTGCAAAGGCGGCGATCTGGGCGCTAACTCCTACGTAATAACCTACGGCGAGCGCGCTATCGTCATAGATCCGGCCGACTTTACGCAGATTGCGGACGCTTTGCGCGGCAAGAAGCTTGATTTTATCGTTATAACGCACGAGCATTTTGATCACGTCTTAGCGCTAAACGAGCTAAAAAGCCGCTACGGCGCCAAAGTAATCGCGCAACGCAAAGCAAGCGAAAATATCGCAAACCCGAGCAAAAATTTATCGAGATTTAGCGATATGATTTACGACGTTATGAAGATTAAAAAAACGCGCGAGACGCCGGAATTTAGCGCGCAAAAGGCCGATACCGAATTTGACGAGGGTTTTGAGCTTTCGTGGCTGGGACATACGCTTACGTTCGTTCATACGCCGGGACACTCCGAGGGCAGCTGCTGCGTGAAGCTAGGAGGGCTGCTATTTTCGGGCGATAGCTTGTTTGAGGCCGTAGATACGTCGTTTCTAGGCGGCGCGAAGGCAAAAGCCGCGTACGAGAAAATTTCTATGCCGTACTTTCGCTCGTTAGATCCGTTTTTGCGCGTTTGCCCCGGACACGGCGAGAGCTTTATCCTGGGCGACAAACTAAACGCACGCCAAAAAGCGACGGAAATTTTTAAAAATCGTCCGAAATTTACGAATTTTTTCGTTAATTTCGACGAATTTAACGAAGCGCTAAAAAACGCTAAAATTTTAGTACACGCAGAGTGCTGTTTTTTACTCGTAAAGCACGGCGGATTTTATAAATTTTACTATTTGGTCGATAGGCTTGAAAATTTAGCGAATTTAGACGAGTTTTTTAGGCTGATAAACGAGCCCGTCGTAGCCGAAATCGTCTCGAAAAACGCCGTTTCGAGCGATTTTTTAAAAGGCGTAAAATTTAAGCCGTATAAAATTTACTCTCGTTATAGATCCGTTAAAAAAAACAGAAGCTTTAACAACGTTTTGCCGGCGGATTTAAGCGGCGCAAGCGAAATTTTTGAGCTAATTAGCGAGACTTTCGATCCGCTTAGCGATTATTTACCGAGCTTTGAAGAGCTATCTGAACTAATCGCAAAGGGCCTGGTTTTTGTTATCAAGCAAGAGCGCGCGATAGCCGGAGCGGCGATATTTGAAATAAAAGAAAAAATTTGCTATTTTAGGCTAAATTGCGTAAAAAAAGAGTTTCAAAACGGCCTTATCGGCTTTGCGCTAGCCTCGGCTCCAAAGCAAATGCAAGAGGCTCAGACTTTTTACACCTGGATAAACGACGAGAACAAAGAAGCCGTTAGGCTAAATTCCGCGCTCGGATATAAACCCGACGGCCTAAAAAACTATATCTTTATAAAGGACGACGAATGAATTTGCAAACCATACGAACTTTAATCATCGATTCGCTCAAAGAATACAACCAAGAGCTGCAAAGCAAAGAGCTGCAAAATCCGACGATAGATACTAGGCTTTACGGCTCGTCTAGCGCGCTAGATAGTCTGGGGCTCGTCTATATAGTGAGCGATTTGGAGGATAAAATTTATCAAAATTTCGGCAAAAGCATCGTACTGGCCGACGAAAGAGCGATGAGTCAAAAAACCTCGCCGTTTAGAAGCGTGGAGACGCTGGCTAATTATATTCAAAATCTTTTAGAAGAACAAAATGGCTAAGGCGATAATCGTAACGGGCACCTCAAAAGGCATCGGAAAAGAGCTTTGCGAGCGGTATTTACAAGAGGGCTATTTAGTCGCGGGCTGCTCTAGGAGCCAAAGCAAAATCGCGCACGAAAATTACAGACATTTTAGTCTCGACGTGAGCGATGAAATCGCGGTCGTAGCGATGATAAGAGAGGTTAAACGAGAATTCGGCAGGATAGACGCGCTGATAAACAATGCCGGCATCGCCTCCATGAATCATTTTTTAACCACGCCCTTTGATAGCGTCAAAAAGGTATTTGACACGAATTTTTTCGGTACGTTTTTATTTAGCCGGGACGTCGGCAAGGTCATGATGAAGCAAAAATCCGGCCGTATCGTAAATTATACGACCGTTGCAAGCGCGCTAAGACTAGAAGGGGAGGCGATCTACGCCGCCAGCAAAAGCGCGATAGAAAATTTAACCCAAACGCTGTCAAAAGAGCTAGCGCCCTTTAATGTCACCGTAAACGCGCTAGGCCCCACGCCGATAAAAACCGATCTAATAAAGGCCGTACCGCAGGACAAGATAAATGCGCTTCTTGAAAGACAAGCTATAAAGAGATTCGGAAATTTTGGCGATATAAAAAATGTGATCGATTTTTTCATCGACGAAAAAAGCGACTTTATCACGGGACAAATTTTATATTTAGGCGGAGTTCATAACTGATGCGAGAGATGATCGAAAAATTTAAAGACGGCAGCCAAACGGCGATAATCCATAAAGACAAAAAATATAGCTACGCAGAACTTTATCTAAAAATAAAAGAGACGCTAAATTTTATAAAAAATAAAATCAAAAGCGGCGAAGTAGTCGCGATTTTGAGCGATTATTCGTTTGAGAGCGTAGCGCTTTTTTTCGCCCTTTACGAAAATAAAAACACAATCGCGCCCATAATCTCAAACGCGCAAGAAGAGATAAATTTAAAACTAAAAGAGTCTTTTTGCGATAAAGCGATCGAAATTTGCGGCCGAGGGTTTAACGTAAAAGAGCTAAATCCTAGCGGAACGCATCAAATTTTATCAAATTTAAAAAGAAGCGGACGAGCCGGCCTCACGCTATTTTCAAGCGGTAGCACGGGTAAGCCAAAGGCGATGATACACGATTTAGACGCGCTGATAGACCTTTATAAAAATAAAAAGCAAAAGCGGATGAATATGCTCGTTTTTTTGATGTTTGATCATATTGGCGGCATAAATACGATGTTAAATATCTTATCAACGGGCGCTACGATGATAATCCCTCAAAACAGAAACGCCGATGACGTCTGCAAGCTAATTAACGAGTATAAAATAGCCGTTTTGCCCGCAAGCCCTACGTTTTTAAATCTGATTCTTATCGGCAAATCTTACGAAAAATACGATCTAAGCTCGCTAAGGATGATAACCTACGGCACGGAGACTATGCCGGAAGGGCTTTTAAATAGGCTAAAATCGGCGTTTGCCAAAGTTAAATTTTTGCAGACTTTCGGCACCAGCGAGACTGGCATCGCGTCCACGTCGTCAAAATCGTCCGATTCTACCTTTATGAAAATAGACGATGAAAATTTGGAGTATAAAATCGTAGACGGCGAGCTGTGGCTAAAAAGCAAAACGCGAATTTTAGGCTATCTAAATGCGGAAATGGATAGCTTTACCGATGACGGCTGGTTTAAAACCGGCGATTTAGCGCAGCAAAGCGAGGACGGCTTTATAAAAATCATCGGCAGAAGCAAAGAGATCATAAACGTAGGCGGACAAAAGGTGCTTCCGTGCGAGGTGGAGTCGGTGCTGCTTGAGATGAAAGAGATACAAGACTGCCTAGTTTATGCGGAAAAAAACGCTATCACAAATCAAAGCGTCTGCTGCGACGTGGTTTTAAAGTCGGGCGTCGATGCGAACGGTATCAAAATTTTAGTTAGAAAATTTTGCAAAGATAAACTAGATAATTTTAAAATCCCCGTTAAAGTAAACGTCGTGCAAAAGACCGAATTTACGCAAAGATTTAAGAAAATAAGAACGAAAAGCTAAGCAAATTTGGCGTTTGCCTAGCTAGAATTTTAAACGACGCCGCGCTGCCTCGCTAAATTTACTTTGCTTCGGGCAAGGCGTAAATCACCGTTTCTTCCTGCGTGCATTCGTAGTGGCGCATAAAAAGCTTGCAGTCCGGTATCCATAGCTTTAAAAGCAGCGGTATATCCCATAAGTCGCTAAATTTATGATAAATGCAAATGGCAAGCTTTGGTTTATGGCTTATTATATCATCCATCGCACCTAGCAACGCGTACGTTTCAAACGTCTGCACGTCCATTTTGATAAAGGTCGGGATATGGTTTATAGCGTCGCTAATCGCGGCTACGTCGATCTTTTGCTCCGAAATCTCGGCGCTTAAAGTCGCTCCCAAACCCTCGCCTTGCATATAAAAAGTCGCATTTTCGTGATGGACGCCGGCTTTTATCGGAGTGATTTTCTCTTTTATTTCTTGCGGTAGTTTGCTTACGAATTCGCTTAAAATTTTAAAATTTCGCTCGTCGGGCTCAAAGCTATAAATATGCTTAAATTTATTATCCACGGCTTTTAAAAACG
>CAUQRE010000077.1:0-5592 GCA_963520315.1 uncultured Campylobacter sp.
GGAGCAAGGAGAAACCAGACCGGCAAAAGTAAAATTTTGACCGAAGAAGCGGTCAAATTTAAGCTAAATTTGACGAGTCCTCACTCCTCATCGGTCCAATTTTGCGCCCCAGCGGCGAAGAACGTCTCGTTGTGGATATTTTCAAAAGCGGCCTTTAGCGAGACGAAAAGCTTTGGATTTTGCTTTTCTAAATTTGCCAAAAGCTCCTTAGTTTCGGCTCTAGCGTGAGGCATCTTGATATCAAATCGCATCGCCGGACACGCCTCGTCGCCGATAACCGTAAGCCCGTTTCGCACGGCGTTTTCGCGTAGCTGCCTTTCGCGCACGAATATAAACGGTCTGATAACCTCGATACCGTTTGCCGCGACGTATTTTGGAGCAAGCGTTCGCAGCGCACCGTTATAAGTAAAATTCATAAAAAAACTCTCGACCGCGTCGTCGAGGTGGTGGGCGATGGCGAGCTTGTTAAAGCCGTGCTCAAGCGCGTAGGTATAGAGATAGCCGCGCCTCATACGCGAGAAAAAGCTGCAAAAGCTGGAGTTTTTGCGGATCTTGTCCTTGGATATCTCGAATATCGAGCTGTCGATCACGTCGTGCTCGATGCCGTGCTCGGCGCAGTGGCGCGTGAGGTATGCGTAATCCTCGCCCATGCCGTAGCTTAGCGTCACGGCCTTAAACTCAAATTTTTCAGGCGTGACGTTTTGCATATGTTTTAGTACGTGCGCGAGCGCGAGGCTGTCCTTGCCGCCGCTAAGACCGAGCAAAATTTTATCCCCGCCGCGCACCATACGGTATCTGGCGTTGGTCTGCCCGACCTGGCGTAGCAGCCGCTTGCTAAGCTCTATCATAGCCGCTCGATCATCGCGAGCATGAACTGCGCGCTCACGTTTGCCGAGTCTTGTAAAAATTTATCGAAGTCAAACTCCGCACTGCCACCTGCCTCGTCGCTGATGGCGCGAAGCACGAAAAACGGCACGCCTAGACTCTCGCAAACTAGCGCCACGCTAGCGCCCTCCATCTCGGCCGCATCGGCTTTAAAGGTCGCTTTTAGCCACTCTTTTTTCGCGTTGTCGCAGATAAACTGATCGCCCGTGGCTATGATGCCGCCTTTTAGCTCGATGCCTTTTTCGGCCGCGACGCTAGAGGCTAACGCGTTTAGTGCGTCATCGCTTTTGATAAATATGCTGGTCTCGGGTACGTAGCCGTGCGGGTGCCCAAACGCCGTGATATCGACGTCGTGCTGCACCAGACTAGTCGCATAAAGCATATCGCCGATTTTCAAATTTGGATTTAGCGCGCCTGCAACGCCGGTAAAAAGTAGCTTGTCGGCGCCAAATTTCTCGATCATCGCGCTTGCGGTCAGGGCGGCGTTTACTTTGCCGATCTTAGAGTAGGCGATCACAAGCTCTTTACCGCCGAAATTTGCGAGGTAAAATACGTTATTTGCGTGCTTAACCTCTTTATAGTCCTTGATACGCTCAAGCAGAGGGGCGACCTCCTCGCGCATCGCGCCTAAGATCGCTATCATTTAAGCTCCTTTAAAAGCTCTTCAAGACTGCTAAGATCGGTGAGGCTAAATGTCGGCTTCTCGGTGATTTTTTTGTTGATGCCTTTTAGCACGCTACCGCCGAACTCCACGAAAATATCGACCTCGTTTTCGATGCTTTTGATGCTTTGTTTGTATAAAACGGGGCTAACGAGCTGGGCTTTTAGCAAATTTAGCGCTTCGTCTTTCGTGCCGTAAGGCTTCGCAGACGCGTTTGAAACGACCGGGGCAAATTTAGCTGCCAGTGCCGGCTCAAGCTGCGCCGTTAGCTTCTCGCTAGCGCTCTTTAAAAGCGGGCAGTGGCTAATGACGGACATGTTTAGAGGCAATACGCGCTTGGCGCCCGCTTCTTTAAACGCTGACTCAAATTTGGCGATGTCGCCTTTTAGCCCCGCGATCACTATCTGACCGTCGCAGTTGTAGTTCGCGGCGTAAATTTGATGACCGTCCGCTTGCGCGTTTTTGCAAATTTGCTCAACCGTCTCGTCGCCAAGCCCCAAAATAACGCTCATCGTCACGTCTTTGCCCGCGCAGTCCTCTTGCATAAATTTACCGCGCAAATTTACGATCCTGAGCGCACCCGTAAAATCAAACGCGCCGCTAACCGCAAGCGCGCTAAACTCGCCCAAAGAGTGGCCAAGCGCAAAGCTAGGCTCTAAATTTACGCTTTGTTTTAGAGCTAGATAGCACATAAGTGAATTTAAAACGATGGCGGGCTGGGTAAATTCGCTCCTGTTTATGAGATCGTTTTCGTTGAAAAGTAGATTTGAAAAGTCGATTTTTAGGCTATCGCTTGCGTTTTGCAAAAGCTCGGTGGCCGGGCGGAAATTTTCGTAAATTTCCTTACCCATGCCGATACTTTGCGAGCCTTGTCCCGGAAATATAAACGCCACTCTCATCTAGGCTCTCTTAGTGGCAACCGCATCCGCCGTCGCCGTGGTGGTGACCGTGCTCATGGTGTCCGTGTCCGCAGCAACCGCCCTCGCCGTGATGATGATCGTGGTCGTGTCCGCCGCATCCGCATGCGTGAGCACCGGCTACCATGCCCGTAGCTATCTCATCCTCAGTAGCGTCGCGTTTGTCGAAAATTTGAACCTTAAACTCCAAATCTTTGCCCGCATAAGGGTGATTAAAATCAACCGTCACGTCGTCCTCGCCAATAGATTTTACTATTACGCGTACGCTCTCGCCGTGCTCACCTTGACCGAAAAGCTCCATACCCTCTTTTAGCTCTATGCCCGCAAATTGCTCTTTAGGTAGCATCTGAACGGCGCTAGAGTCGTACTCGCCGCAAGCTTGCGCAGCCGGGATAACGATAACCTTCGTTTCGCCTTTGTTTAGTTTTAGAACCTCTTCCTCTAACTTCTCGATGATATGACCGCGACCCGTTAAAAAAGAAATCTCTTGCCCTACTTGCATATTGGACTCTAAAATTTCGCCTGTTTTTACATCTTTTAGCTCATAAAACATAGCTATAACTTGTTCTTTCAAGTTATTCTCATATTTATGAAAATAACGTGATTATATCGTTAAATTTATTAAAAAAGTTTTAGTTTCGAGTGGGTGCGGCTTTGGCTTCTTTGCTGTCAGGATAGCCTAGTTTTAGCGCTTTGTAAAATTTATTTGCGCTTGCCGTGTCTTTTATCTTATCAAAGCTGACAGCTGTGTGATAAAGAAGCTTTGGGGTATAGTCGGCTTTGTCGTATAGCTGAATGCTCTGCTGGTAGTATTTTATAGCGTTGTTATAGGCTTTTTGCTGGTATGCTATCTCGCCGAGATAAAAGTTTGCCATTGCAGGCTTATGATCTTTGACTAAAAGATACTCGTATCTAGCTTTTGCATCGTCGAACTTACCTGTATCAAATAGCTTTTTAGCTTCGCTTGCCACATCTTGATTTTTTTGTTTAGTAAAATCAGTCTTTGGAGTTTGCGGCTCGGCGGCTGGGCTACTGCTATCTACCGGCTTGTCTTCATCGTTTTTTTTTGTGGTAGTAGGCGCGGCGTTGCTCTTATCTATCAAAGCACCCATGTCTTTAAGGGCTTTGGTAATTTTAGCATTATTGGCTTCTTGTATTTTTCGACTTTCTTCTACGTATTTTTTAAGCTCCTCAAAATCGCTTTTTGCAGTAGAATTTCCGTCGTTTCCTTCAAGATCGTTTAGTCTTTTTTCTATCCTAGATATTCTTGAATTTAGCCCGTCTAAAACGCTTTGTAAGCCTTCCAGGCGCTCTTGTATAGCATTTAAATTTGACTCGACATCGCCCATATTTCTACTTAGATTTTCTACGTTTTGTTTATTTTTTAGAAACGTTTTTTCATTATCAGTCAAACCATATGGACTAGAACTATCTAAATTTCCAGCATCAAATACCGAAATTTCATTAGAAGCAGAATAAGAGAGCGTGACTCCCGCAAAAAGAGCCACGATAGTTTTTAAATTTGTCATAAATCTAAATTATGGAAGAACTTTAAATTCAGCGCGTCTGTTTTGAGCGTCGCAAGCCTTTGATTTGTCTGTGCAAACGGGATTGCTTTCGCCGTAACTTACAACCATTATTCTATCTGCGTTAACGCCTTGTTTTACTAGAGCGTCTTTGGCAGCTTTCGCTCTTTTTAGTCCAAGCGCATAGTTGTACTCATCCGTACCCCATTCGTCGCAGTTACCTTCTACTTTTACAGAAAGACTTTGAGCGTCCGCTTGATTAAACAAGCCTGCATTTGTATTGATAACAGACTGCATATCGCCTTTGATATTAAATTTATCAAAGTCGAAATATACAGTTTGAACTTGACCTTCGATGCTTGAGATTAACTGTTGTAATCTCTCGCTATCGCTCATCATATTATCGCTTGAGTTCATACCGCTCGTATTTTGATTAGCATCAGCGCTCATATCAACCTCAGGGGTTTTAGAGCTACAACCGCTCAACAATAAAGCTGCCACAGCAGCAGAAGCTAAAACTACTTTTTTCATTTTCATCCTTTTTATAAGATTTAATCGCTATTATATCATAAAATTTACTAAATATTACCAATCAATCGACTGAATTTTACCGATTTTTAATGGAAATTGAAAACTTTTGTTCTCGTTCACGCGAATTATGCCTAAAGAACTCTGCCCGCCGAGCTCTTTTATAAATACTACGCTTTGTCCGTCGCTAGAAAATCTAGGATACAAATTTTTTCCGCTTGCGGTAAGCTGTCTAATGTAATCGGTTTGAGTAGAAATCATATAGATATTAAAATCCCTCGTGCCAAAGCTGCTCTTGCCGTCTTCTCTACTTGAATAAACTATATAGTTTTGATAAGTGCTGACGGAGTTGTTATTTTTGCCGTGAAAAACCATCTGTTCAAAACCGCTTCCGTCGACGTTTTGAGCAAAAACATTCGGATAGCCTAGCCTATCTGAAACAAAAACTACGCGCCTATCTCCGTCTACGAAATTGCCGTTAACGTCGATACCGCTGTAATTTGTTATTTGCGATAATCTTCTTGAATTTAAATCATATATATAGATATCGGGCTGATCTTGAGGCGCCATAGTTAGCAAAATTTTATCGCCGTTTTGACTAACGTCGGAGGCTATAAGCATACCGCCCTTGCTATCTAAAATTTTAGTTTTTTGACCGCTTGCGACATCGTACCTATATAGCACTAAATTTTTACCGCTGTAATCAGAGTAGTAAAACGCTCTCTGGTCGGCTCCTATCCATTTAGGAAATATATTCAAACCGCCGCGCACAAGTACTTTTTGATAGGTTAGAGTATAGTCGGCTATGACGATCTCGCTTTGCTTGGAGCCTGTTCCTTTAGCAAAAATGATAAATTTCTCCATCCAATTAACAGGAGGCATTTTTAGCTCGTTGATCAGCTCAACTATCGCTTTATGCGCGATAAACGGATACTTTGCTCCGTCGTTCATATTGTAAATTTTCTCGTACTGAGTGGTTGCAGTTTTTGCATTTATAAGCTTAACTCTTAAAGTAAGAGGCGAATTTGGCGAGCCTTCAAGCGCGTATCTAAAAATTAGTTGCGCGCCCTTTTCG
>CAUQRE010000078.1:0-5582 GCA_963520315.1 uncultured Campylobacter sp.
CGAATAACCATGAAACAAAGTAGGCTAGCCAAATGAGTCAAATTTTAAATCCAAACTCGCTTGACGCCTACGACTACGAACTTCCTAGCGAACTTATCGCAAATTTCCCGACCTTCCCCAAAGAGAACGCCAGGCTGCTGGTCTACGAGCGAGCCGGCGAAAAAATCTCCCATCTAAAATTCGGCGATTTGCCCGAAATTTTACCGCCTTGCGATATTATTTTTAACGATACCAAGGTGGTAAAGGCTCGAATTTTCGGCAAAAAACAAAGTGGCGGCGAAACGGAGCTTTTACTAAACTCGCCGCTTGCGGACGGTAAATTTAGCGTCTACATAAAAGGCAAAGTCCGCGCGGGCAGCGTTTTAAATTTCGACCGAAATTTGACCGCCGAGGTCTGCGAGCTCTTTGAAGATGGCTCTCGCACGGTCAAATTTAGCCAAAACGGCGAACCTTTGGACGCGGCCTCGCTTTATAGAGTCCTATCTCGCATCGGCCACGTACCTCTGCCGCCCTACATCAAACGAAGCGATACCGAGGATGATGAAAGCTGGTATCAAAGCGTGTTTGCTAAAAACGAGGGCGCGGTGGCGGCTCCGACGGCGAGCTTGCACTTTAGCGACGAGATGATCGCGCGCCTAGCCAAAAACCGCGAGATAGCCTACCTCACGCTGCACGTGGGCGCGGGGACATTTAAGGGCGTGGAGAGCGAGGATATCACGCAGCATAAGATGCACGCGGAGTTTTACGATATCCCGCTAGATACGCAAAATTTGATCGCTTCAAATAAACCGATCCTGGGCGTAGGCACGACGGTGACGCGCTGCGTGGAGGAGTTTGCTAGAAGCGGCAAGTCTAGCGGCGAGTGCAAATTGTTTTTAAATTTAAACAACAAACCCATCCGCCAAAACTACCTGCTTACGAATTTTCACCTGCCAAAATCGACGCTAATTATGCTAGTAACCAGCTTTGTCGGACTTAGGCAAACTATGCGGATTTACAAAACCGCCGTGGAGCAAAAGTACAAATTTTACTCCTACGGCGACGCGATGCTGGTTATTTAAAGGGGCGACGATGAGCTTTTTAGGCGCATTTTTGATCTCGCTCGCCTTTTACGCCGCGCTATGCGTCGGATATTTTTTATACGCTAAGACGCGTAGGCAAAAGCGAAATTTAATCAAATTTGCCCCTTTGCAAAAAACGTACGAACCGGAAAACTCCGATAAAAACCCTTGCAAAATCGATATCGCGGGAGGTTTGATATTTCTAGCCTCGTCGCTAAACGAAGATGCGGCAAAAAATCGCAACCGAGTGATTTTTGATTACGACATTGCGTATCCGCGCATATTTTATGCGGATATAGATGCCCTAGCTAAGCTTATAGACGCGCTAGCGCAAATATTTTTAAAAAGCGTCTCGGACTCGACCGTAACGATAAAATTTTTGCTCTCGAATTACTATAAAGATAACGTCAAATTTACGATCAGCGCGGCGTCCAAGACGAATTTTTTCGTAAATAAAAACCCCTGCGCCATACATATAAATATGTCGAAAAAAAGCCGTAAATTTTACCGACTAGCGCAAGCTCTCGCACGTAAAAACGGCTCTGATATCTGGTTTGAGTTTGGAAACGCGGTTCGCATAAGCACCGAAATATCGCTCAAAATATCAAGCCGAAAGCTTGACGCCGTAAAAAATATAAAAATAAAAAATCCCAAAAATTTCATCGCCCTCATAGCTCATCCGGACGCTAGCGCCTTTTACGCATTGAAAAAGAATCTCGATTTTATCGGCATCGACGTCAAGCCATGCCGCGAATGGGACGTCGTAAAACGCCACGTGCGGGATATGATTTTTCGCCCGGATGTCGTTTTTATCGACGAGAGCTTATTGCAAAGCATAGACGAGTCGCTACAAAACGATATCGCAGAGAAAAAAATAGCTCTTGTCGTGCTTAAAAATACGGACGCGCAGACAAGCCTAAATCCAAAAATACGCGCCCTGTCGCTGCCGCAGCCATATTTGCCGGATATGCTCGTGTGCGTCTTAAACGAAGCTTACGAATCTAAGACGCAAAACGGGGATAAAATTTAGCTTTTTGAAATTTTACTCGCATTTTTAAACCGCCCTGCTTTGTTTGACAGCGTCAAATTTGATCCAAAACCGCTACCGCCAAGATGATACGATAAGCCCAAATAACGGAGACTAAAATGAATAAAATAACCTGCGTCCGCCTAGGCGCGAAACATGCAAAGGGCGCTGAAATTTTACAGAGACGGCCTAGGATTTAAGACGGATTGCTAAGACGGCGGCCTGCGTGCGTGCTTTTAACTCCAGTGGCTAAATTTGAGCTCTACTCTCCTTTTTTGACGCGCCGGCGGCGAGATACCAGTGAAAACGATCCGCCCGGAGGCGACGGATTTGGCGGCATTGCGCTAGCCTGCAACGTAAAAAACAAAGAGGGCGCGGATAGCGGTATAGAGCTAGTAAAAAAGCGGGCGGAGTCATAGTCAAAGAGTCCCAAGATGCGTTTTGGAGCGGATATCACGCGTATTTTGCCGATCCGGACGGATACTACTGGGAGGTGGCTTGGGGGCCCTGATTTTAAATTTGACGAGGACGGGCTGCTCAAATTTAACTAGTTGCGACGTCAAAGCGCTTTTATTTTAACCGCTTAACCGCCGCAAAAAGGCAAAATCATGAAAGATATAGCCATATACATGCAACAAGCGGCTCGCTACCGACGGCTTTTTGCAGATAGCGACGTGCCTAAATTTTGATTACGACTGCGCGCGCCGCGGGGAGGCAAAAGAGGAATTTGCGCCGTATTTTGAGTCTATCCTTAAAAGCCGCAAATCCGCGACGATCGTAGCAAACAGTATCGGAGCGTTTTTTGCCATGCACACCTTGCAGGACATACGCACGAGAAGGCCTATCTTATCTCCCCTATCGCAAATATGTAAAATTTGATCCTAAACATGCTGTCGCAGGCAAACGCGAGCGAGGAGGAGCTGCGAGATAAGGGCGAACTGAGTACAAAATTTGAAGAAAAACTTTCGTGGAGATATCTTTTGCTACGTCAGAGAACATCCTACCCTCTGGACGGCGCCGACGCATATTTTATACGGCAAAAACGACAATCTAACTTCTTTTGAAACGATTTGCGAGTTTGCAAACGAGGTCGGCGCAACGCTTAGCGTCGTGAAAAACGGCGAGCATCGATTTAGCACGGCGGAGCAAATGCGGTTTCCGAGTGAGCGGATACGGAGTTATAGCCGGCAGCGACGCCTAGCTAGGCTTGGAGGAGTTTTTTGTCCGAGTCCGTGCGGTCAAATTTGACTCGTAAGTCCGCCGACCAAGCCGCCTTTGCTACTAAAGAGTCTTGTTTAAATTTTACGAAGACTTCGGCCAAATTTACTGCCAAGTCGTAAATTTAGCTCAAATTTCACTCGACCTCCGCGCTAGCAACGACCTGTCAAGACGCCTCAGGCGTAGCCCTAGCGCAAAACTCGAATTTGCCGCCGTTTTGTCGCGTGCCAAACTGCCTCAAAGCCCTAAAAACCGCTTTAAAATAATCATCGCTGCAATGCTAACTATCCGTCCGTCGCGTCTGCCATCGGCGTAAATTTCGCTTGCCTCAAAGCTGCTCATCGCCTCGTCCTGATAGACCACTTCGCCGTCAAATTCAAGCAGCGACACGAAGTGCTCGATCCGCCGCCGCATCTCGTCCTCGCTAGATCCCCCAAGCGGCACGCCCACAACCAGCTTTTTTGCTCCGTATTCGCGCAAAACGGCGCTAACGTCGCGCGCGGCTTGATTGCGATTTTTACGCAGTACGGGCGTTTGCGGCATCACGGTTTGCCCGACGGCTAGCGCCACGCCGATACGTTTTAGCCCCACATCGATGGCCATTATGCTCATTTTCGTCCTTTAGATTTTGATTTTTGCGCCTGATTTCGGTTATTTGCAGGCAAATTTATATCAAAAATTCGCTGCCGTTTGCCGATTTTTGCGAGACTTTAAATTTATGTTACAATAAATCCGCGCAAAGTAAAATTACCGAAATAATTAAACCCGCCGCAAACAAGTTTGCCGTAAAATTTATCGCATAAATTTGCCTAATCTTAGCAAACGTAGTCCGCTAAAAATGTTACCCCAAGCAAGCTAGCGCAAATTTAAAAAACCGCAAGAACGTGCGAGCGAATTTTACTCTCGCACGCCAAAAATTTACGTAATCCTAAAATTTAAAAACCGCCTGCAAACCGTGCGAATTTAAACTAAAAGCTGCTTAAATTTGCCGCCGTTTAGCTTGGTCTTTTAAAATTAAACCGCTCGCCTAGCGCAAAATTTAAATCTATGTCCTTGCAAAACAGATAGAGCAAATTTACTCCGCAAATACCGTAAGCCCCGATATTCGCAGTTTGCCTTCCAGTTCGTATTCGTAAATTTTATCGCCGAATTTGCCTAAGGCTGCATCAAGGCTCGCGCCGTTTTTGCAAAATTTTATCACCTCGTCGTCTTGCGCGGGCGCGGATTTGCCGCCGAAACGAAGCGCAAATTCGTCAAAATCGTTTATCAAATTTGCCGCGCCGCTAGCTATTAGCTCGTTTGTCCCCTCACTCTCGCCTAGGCGCTGAGGCAGCGTAAATATCGGCACTCCAAGCTCCTTTGCCATGCGCGCGCTTTGCATCGAGCCGCTTCTGGTATCGGCCTGCGCCACGACTAGAGCCTGCGAGAGCGCGACCACGATGCGGTTTCGCTCTAAAAATCTATATGCAAGCGGCGGCTCGCCTGGGTCATACTCGCTAAGAGCCAGCGCATTTTGGTAGATTTCTTTGATGATTTTGGCGTTGCTTTGCGGGTAGATTTTATTTAGTCCGTTGCCAAAAACGGCGACCGTATGCGGATATGCGCCCTTGTGCGCAGCGATATCCACGCCGATAGCCGCACCGCTAACTACGCAAACGCCGCTGTTTGCAAGCGTCCTAGCCAGCGCCTCTACGCACTGCCTGGTGTAGGCGCTTGCCTTTCTCGAGCCCACGATCGAGACCATTGGGCGCTCAAGCAGAGCCAAATTTCCCTCGAAATAGAGCTTTTGCGGCGGCTTTTTAAGACGCAAAAGGCCGCGCGGAAGCTTGGTTAAGACGTTCAAAAAAGATCCTTTAGATAGACGACGTCGACCTCTTGCAGGAGTTTTGCGCTTTCTTGCAGGACTTCGATCGTGTTTTTGTGCGGATGGCCGATCGCGATGGCGTAGGAGCGCTTTTTAGCCAGTTCGACGGCGTATTTTAGCTGCTTTCGCACAGCCGCCTTTGAGCCGTCGTGATCCAAAAACACGTCGCGCGCGATGTAGGGCATCGAGTATTTTTTCGCCGCGCCGTAAACCTTAGTCGGCGAGGTCGTCTTACTATCGACGAAGATCAAATTTTCATCCCGCATCGCCCGCATCAGCCTATCCATCGCGGTAGCGTCGCTAGTAAAGCGACTTCCGGTATGGTTGTTGATGTATTTTAGATTCGGAAAGTCTCGCTTGATGCTTTGCAGTTTTTTCGCGATCTTTTCGTAGTCGTCGTTTACAGTAAGAG
>CAUQRE010000079.1:0-5543 GCA_963520315.1 uncultured Campylobacter sp.
TTTGCTTATGATAAATTTCGTCTGGGAGCTAGCGGATATGTTTAACGGCCTCATGGTTCTTCCAAACCTGATTGCCATCATCGCGCTAAGTCCCGTCGTAGTTAAACTCCTAAAAGACCATGATGCGGGTAAGGAATACGAACAGAAAAACTATGTAAGAGAGCCGAATTTATTTTAGAAAACTTAAAAATTTAATGTAATTGCTATTTTATATATTTTGCTATAATTTTAAGAATTGATTTCAGTTATATTTGTTACAATTTCCTATATTTTTAATCTAAATCTAGGAGATCGTTATGAATATAACTCAGACGCAAATTTCTGCGCTTTACGTCGGACTCTTCGGCAGATCGAGTGAAGGCGCGGGCAGTAAGGCTTGGCTGGGTGTTGCAAATACGCAAAATTTAAGCGTTTCTACCATCACAAACACGATGCTAGACACCGTAGCGGCAAAAGAGTTTTTCGGCGATAGCGTAAACGAAAACGCAAATTTCGTCGAGCATATATATGCTAACGTATTTGGCAAAGGCGGAGCTAATCTAGACAAAGAGGGCAAAGCCGGCTGGACGAAAAAGCTAAACGACGGCGAAGATAGAGGAAAGGTCGCGGCCGATATGCTAAAGGCCGCTTGCGACCCCATTCACTCAAATGCCGCCGACGAAGCTACGAAAAACGCGCATAATCTCTTGATAAACAAGATAATCGCCTCAAACGTCGTAGCCGACCTCATTAAAGACGTTCCAAACGGCGGCGATATAAAGGAGCAATTAAAAGCTTTTATCCAGATAAATAAAACCATTACGCCCCACTCAAACGCAAGCGACATCAAAAGCGCCGTGCTAGCGGGCGCTAAAAGCTTAAATTTGGCCGTAGACGAGGCAAAGTTAGACGCTGCGCTAGATGCCAACTCTAAGGTAAAAATCATCTCCGGCGTAACCGGCAAAACGGAGGATGAAATCTCAAAAGAACTCGCTCCAAAACCGGCTCCTCAACCAGATCCTAAGCCTGACCCTACGCCGGATCCAAAACCTCAACCTCAGCCGGGTCCAAAACCGACCCCGACTCCAGATCCCAAGCCGCAACCTCAGCCTAGTCCAAACGACGGCGTAGAGGGCGCGCTAAAACAGATGCTGGCATCCGCCTCATCGTCCGAGGTCATAGGCTACTCGGCAAAGATAGAACACGGCGGCAAAAAATACTTCATAAGCATAAGGAGTGCGGATAACGACGGCATAAATTTAAGCGCCGATCAAAAGATAAATTTATCGGTCCAAAACGGCGCGGTTAAAACCGCTGAGGGAAAGACGCTAAAAGCCGATGTTTATACGGTAAAAAACTTCCCGACGGGCGACAGCCTGGATGCGGAAAAAGGCACGGCGATACTTGGCGCATTTACCAAAGACGGACACGAATTTAGCGCCAAAGATCAAGAAAACGGCGTCCCTTACAGCCACAGTCTCCAGCCTAGATCCGGCGTTAAATTTAACGACAACGGCTTTTTTGAACGGCCGTTTGGCCTAGTAGAAGGCACGACCGACGGCGTCAGCGCGCAAAAAGTAGATAAAGGTGCCGGTGGTATGGTTTATAAGCTCGTAAAAGACGGACAAACGACTTATTACGTTACAAATAAAGAGGCCGTTCCGCATTTTAACTCTCACACCGGCACCGTCGTCATAGAGGGCGCAAAACCGGGCGACAAGGTTAAATTTGCAGGAGGCGCAGACTCGCTTACGCAGGCTCAAAACGAGGACGGGCTGCAAGCGGGCGCAAAGCAGTTTATCAAAGACGGCGACGATACTATCCTCTACGCTAACGGCAAAAACGCGGGCTTTAGCAACTCGGATGATTTAAAGATCGTATTTAAAGGCGTTAGTATCGATCCGACCGCAAAAGGCGGAGCCTTTACGCTAAAGCAAAATATTTTAGCCGACGGCGTCGTCAAGGCCACCGGCGCGCAGGGCTTTACCAAGCTCTTTGACGACGCGCCTGCTCTTAAGCTAGACGGCACGGAAAACGTCTATAAAAAAGAGGGCAAATTTTACCAAGACGCGCAAGCTACCAAGCCTTTAGACGCGGATGCGCTAAACGTAAAGGCCGTTAAATTTGATAACGGCGACGTTTATACCTTTAGGTCTGCGAAAAAATCGCAATCCAAAGACGCGGTAAAAGCCTACGACGAACAAAGCTTAAGCTCAAATTCGCAAAAAGGCGACGCGCTAAAAAGCGGCGATACGACTTACGAGTTTTTCGACAAAGGCAACGTCGCGAAGATATCAAGCGATGATTTTTCGTTTGAAAACGGCACGCAGTATCTAGGCTCGCTAAATTTAGACAGAGCCAAAAACATAACCAAAGAGTCGTTTTTATCCGGCAAGCTAGGAGATAAAATCCTACCTAACGCGTACTCAAACATAACTACGGGCGGAGTTAAATTCGAGCTCAAACAAAACGGCGATATAAAATCTTTAGTCGCAAGCTTTGAAAAAGCTAAGGAGATATTAAGCGGCGCGCTAAAAGACAGGATCGCAGACGGCGCGGTAGAGCTTAGCAAAGATGGCGCACTAACAAACGCCCAGCTACAAACGTTAGCTCAAAATGCCGCTAAATTTGCTAACGGTGCGGTAAAATCGGCCGTTTTAAGCACGGCTGAGCTAACGTCGCTTAATAAAGAGGCTGCGGATAAAATCGCAAATTCGGCCGTAACGCTAACGGATAAAGACGCGTTTAACAAAGAGTCTCTAAAGGCTTTAGGCGCGTTTAGCGACAAGCTAAAAGACGGCGCGATAGCTAATACGCAAAAGCTAAGCGCGGCTGATTTTTACGAAATTTTCGGTAAAGGCTTTTTATCTAGCGACAAGCTATCAAGCTACAAGATCGCAGACGGCGCCCTAGAGATCGAAGATAGCGCGCATAATTTACAAAACGCGGTAGAAAACAGGCTTAATTATTTCGGCGAAAAGATAAAATCCATAAAAACCTCAGACGGCGCAGAGCTAAAAATCTCAGCCGCGAATTTTAATAGAATCGGCGCGGATAAATTTGACGCTAACGATAACATAAAACTAACGGGCGTTAGCTCAAGCGATAAGGATGCCGCGCTAAGCGACAAGGTGGATAGCTTTGAAATCAACAAAACGCTAGAAGTAAGCGTAGACGAATACGCTAAATTTGCCGCCAAACTCGCCGGAAAAGGAAAATTCGATATCGCAGACGACTTTAAAAAAATCATGAAATTTTTAAAGACGGCGGACGTTTCAAAGATAGAAGCGCTAAATTTAAAAGATAAAAACATCGAACTTAGCGCGAGCGACGTGGAAGAGCTAGCTAAGCTTAACGATCTAAATTTGCATACTAAATACGGTACGCAAATCACGCTAAAGCAGAGCGCGCAAGAGCTAAACGCGGACGGTTCAAAGCTGCTAAAGGCCTTTGCGGGGCTATCTTTTGGCGCAGGAAATGCCAAAAAACAGATCGATGTGCAAGGAGACGACGTTTTAGAACTTGATAAAGATACGTTTGAAACTTTTAAATTTGCCGCAGACGACAATCTAAAAATAACAAACGTAACAGGCTCGGTCTACGCAAGCGACGCCAAAGAAACCTTTACCTTTAAGCAAGACGCGTCTAGAGTCGTTATAAACGCCTTATCTAACGGCGACAAGCTTGATTTCTCCCGGTTGGCTTCTAACGTAACGTCTGTCGGCGATCTAAACGTTGCCGCAGACGCGCAAACGCAGCTACAAGACGGCAAAATTTACTACGTTAGCGGTACGGCGGCAGGCTTTGCGTCCGGGTTTGATAAGATTTTCGGCGAAGGCAAGGCGTTTTTAACCAAAGCCGCGGGTAACGAAAAATCTATAATCCTAGCTAAAACTTACAGCGGTTTTGAGATATATAAGGTTGAAAATAACGGCGATAACGTAATAACCAAGGATGAGGTAAAATATATAGGCTCCGTTAGCGCAAACCGCGACTTTAATCTTAGCGCCGATAATATCGTGCTAGCAGCCGCGTCAAAAAGCCTTAGCGCGGCGCAGTTTGCAACCGAAGCGGCAAAAGGCACCAGCGGGCTAAATTTGCTAGATACGGCGGAAAATATAAAGCAAAATTTGGCGAATTTAATCTCAAACAAAGACAAAATAGCAAGCATTAGCAGCAGCGACGATAAGCCTATAAATTTAACCGCCTCGCAGCTAGGCGAGCTAAAAGGCAAATTTGCCCCTAGCCAAACGTTAAAAATAAGCGAGGCGCTAAAGGACGGCAAAACAGCGAGCGCGGACGGGGGCAAATATATCTTCACTCTGGACAAAGACGAGAAAAACTGGCAGCTGGAGAAATTCGGCGCAGACGATAAGCTTTATTTTTCAAAGGTATTTGAGGGCAAGCTGCTAAGCGCGGGCGAGTTTGACATAAACGCAAACGGGCAAAAAGCGACGCTGCAAGACGGCAAGATCTATAAAGCCGAGCTAAGCTTTACGCCGTCAAATCAAGGCGGCGGCGCAAATAGCGAGCTAAACGCGCTTAAAAAGGTATTTGAAGAGTCGTTTGAAAAAGGCGCAAAAGCCCTGCTCATCGCTAAAAACCTCAAGCAAGAGGGCAACTCGTACTCCTATAACTACGTCTATAAGATCGAAGATGACGGCAACGGCAAGCTAGACCAGGACGACATCAAGCTGCTAGGCGTCGTAAATACGAATAACGGCTTTCAAAACAACTACGACATAACTGCGGCTAACGCAGAGCTGTAGTTTTGCGATAAAATTTAGTCGGCCGAGTCGGTCGGCTAAATTTAATTTATACTTTAACCCAAAATAAAGCGCTTGGCCGCAACTATTGATTTTATATCTATTTTTAACCACAATGCGTCGCTTTTAAAATTTACTTCAAATTTTAAGCTAAAGCGGCGAGCTTGTCGCAAGTTTATGCAACGAACTCGCGCAAACACAAAGCAGTGCGCAGATCAAATATATCGGCACGGGCGGCAGTCTTCACCGCAGCCTCGTCAAACTAAACGCGAATGACCGCGGACGCTCGGCTATGGATATATTTCGCGTCAAGGACGGCAAGATCATCAAGCGCCTGGATATCATATAAGACATACCAAAAAGCAAAAACGACGATACTATGTTTTAAATTTAGCCCGTTTTAGGGATAAATCATCCGCAAAATTCGTAAAAAATCCAAATTTAGCCGCCGACTCGCCGAAAAAGCGAGCGAAATTTAAACCTAAACTTAAGGCGACGTTTTGCGCCAAATGCAAAAAAGCAAATTTAAGCCGACTTTGCCTAGTTTTCGCCGCCCGCCGAATTTAGCCTTAGGCTCAAGCTCTCCCCACCGTTTCTAAAACCGCGCTTTTTAGCAAATTTACGCCGTTAGCGATATCGCTCCAGCTAGAAAATTCCGCCGGATTGTGACTAATTCCGTCTTTAGACGGGATAAAAATCATCGCCGTAGGACATAGCGCGCTCATATGCATAGCGTCGTGCCCAGCACCGCTTGGCATGATTTCAAAGCTAAGCCCGAGCGCCACGGCTTTTTGGGCG
>CAUQRE010000080.1:0-5541 GCA_963520315.1 uncultured Campylobacter sp.
TCGTCTAAGCTCGGTTACTGATTTTTCTAGAGGCGACAAGCTACATCTAGGAAATACCGTAGCCAATAAAAACTCCATCCACAAATACGAGGCCGACGGCTCGCTAGATTTTGCCAACAACCTAGCAAGAGCGCTAGCCGCGGCTAAAGACCACGAGTCAAAGACCGCGTATTTCACGTATCAGTCAAACACGTATCTAGTCTCTTCAGACGCTAACGACGGCGTAACGGCGGACGACTACGTGACCAAGCTATCCGGAGTCCAAGACCTAAGCTCGGCTAAAACGGACGCAGACGGAAACGTAATACTATAATTTTATATATTACGCTCATTTTATTTTTTCTTTTCTTACGGCGGGCGGGCTATACGCTCTACCCGCCGCACTAAATTCGGACTTTTTGCGCTCGTTATCCGATAATCAAAAATTTAATGTTATAATCGCCACGGTATTAACCAAATTCAACTTACCTTAAAGGAGGCCTTTATGGCAGTAACAAAAGCACAAGTCGCCCAACTATACGTGGCATTATTTAACAGAGCGCCCGAAGGCGCGGGTCTAAACGCGTGGTTTGCGGCAGGCGCGACCAAAACGCAGGCTCAGTTAGCAGACGATATGCTCCGCTCTCCGGCGGTTCAGTCGTACTTTAACGGCAGGATAGACACCGACAGAGGCTTTGTGTCAAACATCTATAAAAATTTCCTCGGTAAAGACTATGCCGACGATCCAGCAGGCATTGAGTCATGGGTACGCCACCTAGAAGCCGGACACTCAAGAGGCGAAACCCTAGTTAAACTTTTTGAAGTAGCGCAAACTCCTGAAGCCATAGCTGCGGCTCCGGTTGCTGCGGCGATCTTTAGAAACAAAACCGAAGTTTCCGCATATATGGCCGAAAAGATAGCAGACATCGCTCAAAGAGACGACGGCACCTACGACTACGAGCCGTTTCAAGCTATAATCAGAGGCACGACTGATACAAATTTAGAAGAGCAAAAAGCAAAAGTCGACCAACTAGCTAGCGGACAAACTCCTAGCGCCAATAAAAATTTAACCGCAGAAACGGATAATATCGTAGGCACCGACGGCGACGATACGTTTAACGGCGTTTACTACGTAGGCAACGGTGCAAAAACATCAACATTATCATCGCTTGATACTCTAGACGGCAAAGCGGGCAAAGACACGTTAAATTTAACCGTACAAAAAAACGGCGCAGCCACCGCCTTTACCATGAACGATATAGATACTGCTATGAGAGGCGTGAGCAATATCGAAAATTTAAACATCAGATCAGAGGTCGCCTTTACTGCAAACCCATTTACCGTAAACAAAGGTCTAGATAACCTGAGCATCCAAACCATCGGCGAAGTAAAAATAGAAGGCAGCTCGGCAAACACAAGCGGAACCGACACAAAAGAAAAAATTTCTATTGATACTACCGGTCCATTAAAATTGGTAGCCGGCGAAGTAACAAAAGAAATAATAGCAAAATCAACAACAGATTCAGTAATCGTAAATGCAGCCAAACTGGAAGGTAAGGTGTCTATCGATGCAGGCGCTACAACAGGCGTTTAAACAAAACTAACGGCAGCGAAAGTGCAAGAAGTCGCAATAAAAGCCAAAGGCGACACAACTATAGATACGGCAAAAGCTACCAAGGTAAACGTAAATCTAAACGATAAAGCCAATACGCTGACAATAACAAGCCCGCTAGCCGAAGCTACAGAGGTAACCCTATCTAGCCTAAAGCTAACAGCTGCCGCAGCCGTAGCTAAAGCTACTAAGATAAGCGTAACCGATATTGATTTTACTACGTTTAATATCTCTACCAACGTAGAAAACGTTGATTTTAGCATGAATTATAAATTTAAAGAGGGCAGCTCGGATGCTCAATTAACGGCAGCTCTAGCGGCAGCTAACGCAAAAAATCTAACTCTGCACGCAAAAGCCGATAAAAAAGCATTCTTTACTTATAGCGGCGCGACCGATAAGCTAGTAAAAGCCGTCATCGACGGAGATGCTAAAAATTTAACTCTTGATCTACACACTCAAACTGCTCTTAAAGATATCGACGCTAGCGCATTTACCGGAAATTTTGCGGAGATTAAAGTCGGTAACGTAGAAAACTCTACCGTCAAACTGGGTAGCGGAGACGACGTAGTCGCTCTAACGGCTACCGCCAACAAACAAACCATCGACGGCGGAGCCGGAACAGACTTAGTATCGGTAACTTCAAATACAGCAAATGACGGCGCAGGCGATAAAGTGACATTTAACAACTTTGAAGGATTGAAGATATCCAATACGTTAGCTCACAACATAGATATGTCTAAATGGAGTGGCTTTACCAACATCACTCTAGCAGACGGCTCAGAGTCTAAATCTATAACGAAACTAGTCAATAACTCTACCATAACTCTAGAGAAGGTGGCCCTAGCTGCAACCAAGAATCTAACTCTAGGCATAAAAGATGCAGACACGGGCACAGACGATACGGTAAATTTGGTTCTAGACCCTAAAGACAATCCTACCGCCGGTATAGCAAACGCAGGAAATATCATCGTAGAAAACATAGAAACGGTAAATATTACCTCAAAAACAAATGAAGCTAAAACGTCCGGACTAACAAATAAAATCATTCTAAAAACCGGTGCTGCGGCAGCAGATGCTCTAAAAACTATAACCGTAAAGGGCGATGCGGATACCGTACTAACCCTAGACGCTACGGCTACGAAAGTAAAAACCGTAGACGCAAGCACGCTAGAGGGTAAATTTACGTTTGACGGTACGGCTCACATAGTAGAAAATTCTACTATAAAGGGCAGTGCAACAAAAGATAACGATATAACTCTAAACGCAACGGCAAAAGGCTCGACCGTGATAACCGGCGCAGGCAAGGATACTATTACGCTGGCAAGCACGGAAAAATACAGCGTAAGCACAGGTGCAGACGATGATACCATAAACGGTATCGGAAGTATCAGTGGCTCGGTAATAACTGGTGGAGCTGGGAATGATAAATTTATTGTAGATAAAGCTGGAGCTGCTGCTGTTGCTGCTGCTGCTGCTCATCCTGGCGATACTGCTCTCGCTGCAGCTGCTGCTGACAATGTTGCCGTCGCAACCTTCCCTGCGTCAAAAGTAGGAACCATCACGGACTTTGCAAGAGGCGATAAAATCTCTATGGGTTCGGCAGCATCGCAAGATAGCATCGCAAGATACGAGTCTTCAAGCTCGCTAGACTTTGCAAATAACCTATCTAGGGCTTCAGATGCGGCGAAAAATCACGCTAGTAAGACGGCTTATTTTACATACACCGATCCTGATAGCAGCACGACTGATACCTACGTCATAACATCCGATGCTACTGCCGGCTTAACAAACGGCGACCACGTCGTAAAACTATCCGGCACGATAGACCTAAGCACAGCTAAAACAGACGCAAGCGGAGACTTGTACCTAGCTTAATCCCTAGTAAACCCCGACCTTTCGGGGTTTATCTTTTTATTTTCCAATTTCTATTTAAACTCCCATTTCGCGCAAAATTTGCCTTGATTTAAATTTAACCCAAAGCTCAAATTTATCTGCTTCAAATTTCGCTGCTACGGATAAAGCCACGCGCAAAAAGATAAATCAGGAAGATTTTCGTATTTTTTAGTATAATTGCCCCGAGGTTAAGCCAAAGGGTCGCCGCCTCGAGCTTAAATTTGCCCCAAAACGGAGGTAAATTTAATGCTACATAAATCGCGGTTGCGGTTATACTACTTTGTATTTTTGCAGTCTAGGCCTACTAGCCAAGACCCGCCTAGAGCGATCGCGGCGGACTAAGATTTTACCCTTCGGCGAGTAAATTTATACTTTTTTAGCAAATCTCAAATTTAAAAGGCAAATCGATGTTTTCGTCGTTTTTCGCGAGCAAAAAATGGGCTGCGTGGGCGCACCTGGGAGCGATTTTGATACTGGCTTGCACATACGCGCAAGTACAGCTAACGGTCGCGATAAATGAATGGTACAAGGACTTCTACGATATTTTGCAAGACGTCAAAAACCACACGGTAGACGACTTTTGGACGGCGATTAAGATTTTTGCCGCGCTAGCGTTTCCTTTCGTGCTACTGGGTACGGCCATATCATATTTTACGCGAGTTTGGACGTTTAGGTGGCGAGAGGCTATGACCTTTAGCTACATCGCCTACTGGAAAAAGACGCCGCGCGATGTCGAGGGCAGCTCGCAGCGTATCCAGGAGGACATCTACCGCTTCGCCAAAATAGTCGAGGACTTAGGCGTTACGGTAGTAGACGCGGTTATGACGCTAGCGGCTTTCGTGCCTATACTCTGGGTTCTTAGCGCGCAGGTAAAAGTGCCCTTTATGGAGGGCGTAGCGGGTTCGCTCGTGTGGATCGCGGTAGCTACCAGCGCCGGAGGCCTAGTCGTCTCGTGGTTTGTAGGCATCAAGCTACCAGGCCTTGAGTACAACAACCAAAAAGTCGAAGCCGCATTTAGAAAAGAGCTCGTCTACGCCGAGGACGACAAGCAAAACTACGGCGATACGCGCAAGCTAGAAGAGCTTTTTCAAAAGATAAAATTTAACTTCGGCAGGCTCTTTTTGCACTATGGATATTTCGACGTTTGGAAATACTTTTTCTCGCAAAGTATGATCATCGTCCCGCTCATAGCCCTAGGCCCTAGCGTGCTAACGGGCGCGATAACGCTAGGCGTGATGATGCAAGTCGTAAACGCCTTTTCCCAGGTGCGCGAGAGTTTGTCGATATTTATAAGAAACTGGACGACCATCACCGAGCTACGCTCCATCCACAAGCGTTTGAAAGAATTTGAAACAAATATCGGCTACAAAGGCACGAAAAACAAGAACAACGAGGGGCTGGGGCTTGATATATTCGCCTACTGGGCGATCACGGCGAGCGCGTTTGCGATATATTTAGCGCTAGTAGAGTTTAGCGCCTAGCAGCGGCGTTTTGCGATACGTAAAACATAAATTTACGCGAGCAAATTTAACTACGCCAGGCTTGCTTATCCGCGAGGTTATCTACGGCGGCGATTTTGGCGTAAATTTCGTTTTAACCAGATGCGAGGTTTAGATATCTCGGACGCTAAATTTACCCGCGGCGGTAAGGCCGAACATATAAATTTAGCGCGCTTGATTAATCCCGCTTTTTGCCTTTCCCGCTTTTTTGCAGACGGATTTTCATCTAGCCTGCGCGCCTTTGTCTTAAATTTACGCGCAAAGACGGCGCGCATGACAAAACGCTTGCAAACTAAACGCCTAGGACGCTTAAAATTTGGACGCAAATTTATCGGCGCAGAAGTTTTATAAATTTAGCAGGCAAACCCGCCGCCGGGACCGACCTTTTCATCGTTACGCCTATTTTAAGCTAAATTTAAACGCCTATTTACGAATTTATAGCAGTTTAAATATATAATTACCCCAAAATTTATAAAAGGAATAAAAATGATGAAAAAATTTATCCTCTCCGCGCTATTTGCGGCCACTCTACTAACGGGCTGCTTTACTAGCTCCACT
>CAUQRE010000081.1:0-5496 GCA_963520315.1 uncultured Campylobacter sp.
CAGTAGCCTAAGCCTACCCGCGAGCACGTCGTAAACCACGCTCACGTAAAACGGCGTAAATATCGTAAAGAGCGCAACCTCGGCGACGCTAAGGTAGGCAAACGAGTTGTAGTAAAAGAGAGACATCGCGCCGATTTGCACCGCGCCGATTGCGGCTACTTTGGTGTAGAGGGCGAGGTTTTTCGCGGCAAAATCCTTAATCATAAAGGGTAAAAATACGCCAAGCGCAAGCACCACGCGCGAAAACGCGGCAAAATAGCTATCCACTCGCCCCGCCAAAAACTCGCCGATGAGGCTAAAGCTAAACGCCCAAAGCACGGTTACGAAAATTAGTTTTTTCACTTTTTCTCCATTTTTAAATCAAATTTTAGCCCAAATAGTAGCGAAATTCGCCTAAATTTAAAACCTAAATTTGAGCCGCAAAAGCGCCCGTATAAATTTACCCGCTCTAGCAAAATCTCGCGCAGCCGCTTACGCCTAAGCCCGTAAGTAGGCGCGTATCTGGGAGGCCAAACGGGCGGCTTTGCAAATTTTCTAGTTGAGAGCTTTTTTTTAAAAAAGCCGACCGGCCTCGCCCGAAGCTTAAAGCGCTAGATTATTTTTGCTTTTGTAAAAATACCGAAAAGTGCTTGTATTTAGGCTCGTTAACTAAATACTTTTGACAATCTTTTCTGATATCTAGATGCAGTCCTCTTTTATCCGTAAATCGCTGCAAAGCGGCTTGTATTTGCGGAGCGAAGCCCGCTATCTTGCGTCTAACCAAACCCCAGATAATCGTGCTTGCAAACCGCGGATTTTCCCAAAAGTCGCTACGTTTTTGGACGATTTGGATAAATGGGATATCTAGCCTATTTTCCCATAGCACCAGGACGAAGTCGTGCCGCCCGCCGCCGTATTTTTCGTTTTCTATGACGGCTAAAATCGTATCGACGACCTTTTTAGAGGATTTTAACTGCGGATAAAATTTCTTCAAACCCATCATCAACCGTAGGCCTACGGTAGCGACCCTGTACTCATACATATACTCGAAAGCAAAAGTATCTTTTTCCTTAAAGTTATCAAAAGCAAACTCGCAAGCCTCTAAAATCCACGCGCAAAGCGTATCTTCGTTAAAATTATGATCCGGGCTAATCAGCCTTTTTTCGTAGGCTATCATTTTTTCGACGATTATCTTTTTGTTTTCGTCCATTTTTGTTCCTTCGCGTTTAGTTTTAGTTTATTTACCACTTTTTAAGCGCGGCGTAAACGGTTAAATTTGCGCCTACGTTATTTCGGCGCGACCGTTTTGCCGTTTTTATCCACGATATACCATTTATCCTCTTTTTGAGCAGAAGCGATACCGCCTTTAAAAGCGCTTGCCCTGCAGTATCTAAACGGTATCGCAACTCGTCCGTTTACGTCTAAAAAGCCGACTTTGCCGTCCTTTTCAGCCTTAGCTAGCCCATCCTCAAAAATGTCTATATCGTCAAAGATTAGCGGAGCGAGTATATCGCCCGTGCTTGATGTTAGCCCGTATTTTACGCCCTTTTGCGCTATAAATACGCCGTCCTCGCTCTCGTCTAAAAAATCGTATTCAAAGGGAACGGTTATGCCGTCTTTGCCCGCGATTGCGTATTTTTCGCCCTCTCGCACTACCGTAAAGCCGTTTTTGCCCGGTATGCCGACTTCGTCAAATTTAAAAGGTATCATAGCTTCGCCGTTTTTATCTATGACGCCCCATTTTTCGCCTATTCTTGCACGGCAAAATTTACCCCGGTACCAGACCTCTCCAACCTCGTCAAATTTAAAAGGTATCATATCCTCTCCGTTTTTATCTATAAAACCCCATTTCTCGCCCTCCCTTGCCGCGGCTAGTCCTCTACAAAAATCCCTCGTTTCGTCAAATTTACAGTAAAACGCGACCTCATCTTTTTGGTTTATAAAAAGCTCGCGTCCGTCCTTTTTAACCTTAGCCAGCCCTTCGCAAAACCACTCTGCCGCGTCGTATTTGCAGGGGATAGCAAGCTCGCCGCGACTATTTACGTAGCCCCATTTTCCGCCGATTATAGGCCTAGCCGATCCGCCTTTTTGCACGGCGGCAAAACCGTCCCAAAAATAATCGATATAGTAGCCCGCGGGCAATTTCGCCTCGCCGTTTATATCAACCAGCAAAAACTCGCCGTCTTTTGAAACCTTAAATAAACCCTCGCGACCAACCAAGCTCGCGCTGCTATAACAAAATCCGCTTAGAGCCTCGCCGCGTTTATTTGCTATGCCCCATTTTTCGTCTTTTGCGGCGATGATAAAGTCCTGCCCGACCTCGGAAATTTCATCAAACTCAAAAGGCGCCAAAACGGCTCCGTCTTTATCTACGACGCCCCATTTTTCGCCCTTTTTCGCGCGAAATAAAGACTCAAAGCCCGCCCCTTCATCGCCTACGATATCGCCGTATTCGCAGGGCAAGATGATTTTGCCTTGCGCGTTTGCTAGGCCGAGCTTGCCGTCTTTTTCGAGCGTAAAAAACTTGGGCAAGCACCAAACATTATCGTAAACGCAGGACAAAACCTCCTCGCCGCTTGAGTTTATCAGCCCCCATTTTTTGCTTTTGCCGCAAATCGCGGCTAGGCTGCCATTTGAAAACTCGCCGACAAAGTCGTATTCTAGCCCGTTATCTTGCATTTATTTCCTTTAAATTTAGCTAGCGCAAAGCCCCTCGCGTACCGAATTTTCAAGCCTTTTTAGAGCTGCGACGCGTATTTTAGTTTGAAACGCCAAACACGCCGCGGGCGCGGTTTAATGGAGATTCGCAGAGTAACGAAACCTACGAGCTTACGGCAAAGGCTAATTTTTATTTTGCGCTACGGCTAGGCTTTGATCTGATTTTTGGTACCGGCGCGTAGGCAAAGCGCCCTAAATTTAGCCTAAAAATCCCCGCATCACATACGCGCCCGCCGCGCCCGCATCCTTGACCTTGTCTAAATTTTCAAAATTTATCCCGCCGATAGCGTAGGTTTTTATGCTTAATTTCTCGCAAATCTCCCGCAAAAATTTAGTCCCTCTGCCCCGCTCTGACGCGTGAGAGGGCGTATCAAAAATATGCCCCGCCACGACGTAATCGGCACCAAGATCCTGCGCCGCTAGAGCCTGCTCTAAAGAGTGCACCGAAACGCCGATTTTGAGATTTTGCATCAAATTCGGCGCATAAACGCCGCTAATTTTATCTTCATCCGCACGGACGCTACCTGATTTTACCAAATTTAAATCCGCTAAATTTACAGTCCGCTCGCTGCTTAACGCCCTAAATTTAGCAAACGGTAGATGCAGTTCGCTCACGCCTAGTTTGCTTGCGACGCTTGAGTGAGTATGCAAAACAAGCCGCGTGCCGGAATCGCACTCGGAGATAATCTCAAGCGTTTTGCGGGCCAAAATTTCATACTCGCCCCCTGGCAAATCGCTCTCCCTAAGCAAAATTTTATCCGCCTTGCCGCCCTGCGCTACCCGCCTGACGTCCGCGAGAAAATCCTCGCTTAAGCGGC
The DNA here is from genome assembly GCA_963520315.1 of uncultured Campylobacter sp. Classification (GTDB taxonomy): domain Bacteria; phylum Campylobacterota; class Campylobacteria; order Campylobacterales; family Campylobacteraceae; genus Campylobacter_A. Next base: position 3,516 of record CAUQRE010000081.1, read on the forward strand.
GGTTCGTCGCCCAAACGAGCTCAAATTTACCAGACTCCATAAAACCTCATTTTTAAATTTAGATAAAAGTGCGTAATACAAAAAAATACAAAACGTCGCCAAGAATCAAATTTTACGATTTTTGCTAATGCCTGGCGAAAAACCGCATCAAAAAAAGCCGTAAAAAGCAAATTTTATAAACCTTTTAAAGCGCAAATTTGCCCGACGAAAACGCAAAGCCTCCAAAAAGCCACCCAAGCGCTTCAAGCCGCAATGCAAATCAAAGCAAAAACGTCGCCAAATTTACAAAAAAGTACAAGCGTAAATCCGAACCGAGCCCCGCGTCGACCGACCTCAAACGTAAATATGCTCGCTCATCACAGGCTGCAAATTTATCCCGCGCACGGCGCCTAGTATCTCATCAACCGAGCGCGCATCGCTGATCTCAAACTGCTCGTCGCCTTTTTTGGTCTTATCAGAGTGCGTCCCCACGCCCGTGCTAACGCCGGCTGAAATTTTGTTCGCGGCGACTGCGATGATGCCGTCTCGAAAGCGCGCCGACTCGCGCGTGGAGATCGTGATATTTGCATACGGCAAAAAGAGTCGGTACACGCAGATGACCTGAAGCAGCGCCCTCTCAGCGACGTCCCTCGGGCCGACGTGAGCCTTGTTTATCGCGGGTCGCAGACGCGGACAAGATAGTGCGATCTCGGCGTGCGGGTACTTTTGCTGGATGAGATGCGCGTGCAGCGAAGTGGCTAGCGCGTCCTTTCTAAAGTCGTCAAGGCCCAAAAGCGCGGCAAATCCGACGCTGCGCATACCGCCCATGAGAGCGCGCTCCTGGGCGTGGAAGCGGTAGGCAAACGAGCGCTTGACGCCGCCGAGGTGAAATCTCGCATACGCCGCCGGGTCGTAAGTCTCCTGAAAAACCACGACGTAGTCCGCGCCGCAACCGTGCAAAAACGCGTATTCATCGGCATTTAGCGGATAGATCTCGACGCCGACATTGCTAAAAAGCCTAGAGGCTTCCCTGCAAACCTCGCCGATGTAGCCCAGGTCGCTTTTTTTCGCGCTTTCGCCGGTTAGGATCAGCACGTCTTTTAGCCCGCTTTTTGCGATATTTGCTAGCTCCGTCGCCGCCTCGTCCGCCTTTAGCCGCACGCGAGAGATCTTGTTTTTCGAGCTAAAGCCGCAGTAGACGCAGTCGCTATCGCAAAAATTTGAGATATAAAGCGGCGTAAAAAACTGCACCGAGTTGCCAAACTGCCTGCGCGTCCTATCTCGCGCCGCCTCTGCCATCTCGCCTAAAAATGCGCCCGCAGCGGGGCTTAGAAGCGCTTTTAGACCATCTATGCTTAGATTTTCTTCGCCAAGAGCGCGCTTTACGCTGAGAGCATCAAATTTCTCGTAGTCGTAGCCCTCTCGCGCGGCTAGCACCCGCCGCATCAGCGTTTCGTCGATACGCTGGGCGCCCTGCGCATACTCCATCACGTCTATATTTTTCAAATATTTCTCCGTTTTTTCGTCTAAATTTCAGGCGTTAAATTTGATAGTTTTTAGGGGCGCGAGGCGGTAAATTTTACGCGCCCGGACCCGCGCCTTTACGGCGCTAAATTTAAAACTCGGCAAATTTATCAAATTTAAAATTCGCAGAATTTAACGAGGCAAATTTAATCCTCGCCCGCCTCAAATTTGACGCCGTTTTTCATACCGTCAAATTTGAAGCCAAATTTACTCCAAAAATCCCGTCAGCGGACTCGATGCCCTAGCGCTCTGGCTTACATTGCCAAGCCCCGACAGATACGCTAGCCTGCCCGCCCGTATCGCTAGTGCAAATGCTCGCGCCATCGTTTTTACGTCGCCAGCAGTCGCGATAGCGGTGTTTGCCATCACGGCCGCGCAGCCCATCTGCATCGCTTCGCACGCTTGCGCGGGGCTACCGATGCCAGCATCCACGATCACGGGCAGGTCTATCTCGGCGAGCAAAATTTTTATAAATTCG
>CAUQRE010000082.1:0-5481 GCA_963520315.1 uncultured Campylobacter sp.
CGTTTGCGACGTCCGTGCCCGGGTTTAGCGATAAAATTCGCTCGCAAATATCGTTTAGCGCGTCTATTTTTTGGTGAAAGACGTCTGATTTTTTAAAATTTAAGCCCTCTTGCTCGTTCCCTGCGGTCAAATCCGCGCCGAGGGCCTGCAAAAACTCCGAAAGCCGCTTAAAATGCGCGGCGGAGATTATGTTTTCGGTTTGCAGGATTTCTAGAGCGGCCAGAAGCTTTGATTTTGAGATTTTAGCGGATTTTAGAGCGTTTATCGCGCCTAGCTGAGCGCACTGAAGGCTGTATATGTCGGCTTTTAGCCCAAGCGCATGCAGGATATCCCTAAACTCCTTTAGCGCCATAAATCTATAAAAATTCTCCGCATTCGCCGCGAGTAAAACGGCGAGACCTCGCTCGTCTGCGAGAATTTCCGTTTTAGGGTCTAAAAATAGCTTAAGAGCGCCCCAAATTTCGCTTAAAAATTTATCCGTATCCACCGCTTCGCCTTTGGTAAAATTTGCGCCCACAAGGTCGCTTTCGGGGCGAAATTTAGCATAAATTAAATTTAAACAAGCTTGGGCGGCGGGTAGATTTGAGGTTAAATTTAAATCCGTTTGCGCAGCCTGCAAAAACAGCGCGAATTTGACGGCGCGGCTGCGCTAAATCTCGCAAATTTAATAAAATTTTGCGGGATTTTAGCAAATTTATACCGCGTGGCGGCGGTTTATTTGGACTTTAAATTCGGATCAGTTTCGCCTCAAAATTTAATGGCTTTTGAGAGCGCTTTTTGTCGCGGATTAGTCCGTTTGCGTCTTTGTAACGCAGATAGCCTCCGACTGCTTACTTTTGGTTATCGTTTAGAAGGCTAAACTGCGACAAAGTATAGTCGGCAAGATGAGTAAAAGCAAATTCCAAATCAAAACGGTACTTGCCTCTTAAATCGGCCATGAGAAAAGCGGGTAAGCAAAGAACATCCCTTTGCCGTCAAAAAAGGTGGACGCTACGTTGTATTTGTCCGAATTTTGGGCGGATATCTGCGGATATCTTGCGAATCTTGCCGTTCGTCTTGCGCTTTGCGGCGCGTTATTTCCTCCGTATAGGCGTAGTCGTCGATGGCGTCGGCCTCGCTAGCCCTATGCCGCCGCATAGCCTCGCTCTGGCAAAGGCTTTTTGGTCTCCTTTACGAGCCCCTTTATCTACCACTCGCGCCACTCCTCGGTTATGTCTACGTCCTCGCCTAACTCTAGTCCCGTTTTACGCACGAGCGCGTCTATCCACTCCCATAGCTCCTCGCGCTCCACGGTCTCTATAAGGCCGTATTTGTCGTTGATTTTATTTAGGGCTTTTACGAGCTTTGCGGTGCGGCTATAGACGGCTGAGGCGCTTTTCTTTTGCGTCGCTTCGCACAGAGTTTGCGCGTAGCTAGCTAGAGCCGCCTCTACGGCTGCGATACTCTGCTCGCTAAACATATCATCGCCCTCAGCCATACGTTTGCGCCACGCCGCCATAGGCGTTTTGGCGGCAAGTGCTTGGATCTCGGGGATGCGACTAGGATTTATGTTTTTATTTTACGACCGCAGACGCGCTTTTAGGCGGGCGTGCTCTTTTTCGTGCAATTCCAATTTAAACAACCTAATCCAGCTCAGCCTCTCGTCAAAATTTAATGCTACTATCAAACGAAATTCCTCAAAGAAAGCGTCGTAGCCAAACCCGTAATCCGTTTTGCATTTACCCGTGAGCTTCTTGCCTATTTTTTCCTCGATCGTCTTTTTATCGTCGCCTAAATTTAAGCCAAAAGGCAAATCTACGACCGAATTTCCGCCCGCTTTTTCGGGATAGACGCTAATCTCGTGCAAAATCAGCTGGTCTTTTTCTTTATTGTAACTGCCGATGGGCTCTCCGCAAGCGGGTGCATATCTTACGTAGCCCGTAAATACGCTATCAACCCCTTTTTCGTCATTAGTTGCCCTCACCCAAAACAAATTACCGTAAGAATCGTATTTGGGCGTGGGGTTACGCGGCAAGCCGCACCGCGCTAAAAACTCTTTGACCTCTTTAGAGTGGATCGGTCTGCCAAGCAGATCTTGAAGCTGCATATTTTTCCTTTTTGTAAATTCGTTTCGATGTTTTTGGATACGCAGGGCTAAATTTAAAGCATTTTAGCGCGCCTTTAGCGGACGCGGACCGAGTAAATCCTGCTAAAAAGAGTAAATTTAACGCTTAATTTCGCGCAGGCTTGGTTAAATTTGGCCGAATTTACGGGGTTTGCTAATTACACCGCGGCTCTAGGCGAGATGAGAGCGTCCTCAAAATCAGCATGCGTCTCTTCGCTCATGATGCGCAAAATTTTACTGTGCTTTATCTTCGCGTCGTCTTTAAATATCGCGCGCACCTTATCCATGCCCGCGTAAAAATCGCGCATGAGCACGAGGCAAAGATACCTGCCAAATCCCGTCGGCACGATACGCCCGCCCTCTTCGTAGATAGCGCCGACTAGCTTTAGTAAATTTAGCTCCGCAAATAGCTCTTTTTTGATATTCGCGCCGTTAAATTCGTCGTATTTGGCGATATTTACGCCGCCGTCAAACAGCTCGGTGAGGAAGATATACTTTAGCCGTTCTTTTTTCGTAAAGCCACACTTCGCGATAACGGGACTTTCGCCGCTTTTAACGCGGCGGCCGTAGTCGAGCAGATTAAAGGCGTTGATAACCAGCTCGCCGTTTAAAAAGCTAAACGCGCCGCTACCCACGCCCACGTACTCGTGGTGGCTGCCGACGTATTCGTCGCGCAAATTCGCGCTATCTCGGCCGAATGCCCAAGCGTTGCTTTGATGATAGTCGCTAAAGCTCTCGCAGATGATCTCGTAAAATTCGCGCTCGTTGTCGCTATCCGCGACGCCTAACGACTTTGCGATCGCATCGCGCGTAAGAGGCGACTTCATCAGCGGATAAAACGTGATCTGCTCGGGAGCTATGGATTTTGCGATTTTGATGTCGTTTAGCAGTTGCTCTTTGGTTTGATTAGGAAGGTTAAAGATAAGATCAAGGCTCATAACCGGCAGCACGCCAAGAGCCTTTTTCAGCTTTTCTTGCAACGCCTCGCTAGAGCCGAATTTCTCGTATCTGGCTACGCGTTTTAGCGTCTCGTCGTCAAAGCTTTGTACGCCCACGCTTAGGCGGTCGATGAGTCCTTGAAATCTCTTTAAATTTTCGGGCTGGATGTGGTTTGGATCGCTCTCGCAGGACACGTCCTTGATACTAAAGAGCTCTTTAGCCAGTACGAGCGTTTTTTCAAGCTCGGGTTCGTTTATGAGCGTCGTGCCGCCGCCGACGTAAAGCGAGCCGAAATCAAAGCCTGCGGCCTTAACCTGCCGCATCTCTTGCCTTAAATTTTCAAAATAAATTTTAGCCAGCTCCTGCTCGTAATGATACTTGTGAAACGAGCAATACGGACAAAATGTGTGGCAAAACGGCACGTGAGCGTAAAGCATGTACTCGGTATTTTCGCGCGGCGTTTTTACGTATTTTTGATCTAGGATGTCGATATTTAGGCCGTTATAAAGAGATTTTTGCATGGTATTATGGGCGTAATTAATCGCAAATCTTTCTATAATATTCTTAAAACCCATAATTAATTTTCTCCCGTAAATCCAAATTTATGTTCGTAAGGATATCTAAAATTTTATTAATCTCGCCTTGAAAAGGGCTGAATTTGCCGAAGTTTTATCAAAATCGGGCGTAAAATTTAAAATTTCAGCCCGTATTTTGAAGCAAAAATCTACCTGCATATCCTTGATGTTGTTTGCTTTGCGCAAAATTCGCCGTCAAGTTACAGCTTGCTTAGGATTTAGCATAACGGTTTTGGGTAGCCGCGGCTAGATATCTGGTTTATATTATTTACCGAGTTTAGCGCGTGTCGCCCGCCTTTTGCTTTGAGATTATCAGGCTTGAGTCCAGCTCAAATTTCTCTCCGCTTTTAGTCTGCAGATAGTAAAATTTACCCAGAGCCGATAGGACTTTGACGTTGTAGAGCTTTACGGAGTCGTCTTGCTTCCAAGCGTACGTTTTGCAGACGGAAGAGAGATTTACGGCGCTTGCCTTGAGCGAGCCGCTACGATTGCCGTTTTTATCGTACGTTAAAACCGAGTTTTCAAAAACGACCTCATCGCTAGACGCAACGCCTACATCTGCGCCGTTAGCGTCTATAAATTTTACCTCGTCGTCGTTTACTCCGCTAAAAATATACGTCTCGTTGCCGTCTTTTACGGCTAGCTCGGCTTTTTGTTTATTGTACGAGACGATTTGCGCCTTTTGTTTTGCGTAGCAGCCGTCCTTTGCGCCCGCGCCGATGCAGCCGTTTTGATTATTTTGGCAAACGCTTTTTGGCAAAGCGTTTAAGGCGTCTTTTTTGAGCGATAGCATTTTGTAGTTTATATTTCCCAGATCGGCTACTTGGACGATTTTACCGCTCATAACCGCGACGATGACTAAATTTATGATTATCAAAGACCAAAAAATTATCTTAAAATCATCTATATCCTTAGACTTTATCAACACTCTAAACAAAAAGGCAAAAAATGCCATAAAAAGCACTAAAAAAGCGGTAGTAAACCCATCCTCGCTTACGCGGACGTAGACAAGCAGAGCCACCATAAACGGAGTCGCAAAGGATAAAAATCCGTGCGATATCATAAAAAATAAAAGAGGAATGTCAAATTTACTGTTTTTAAAGCTGCAAAGTAGGCAAAATATGACTATCGCCGCTATAATCAACAGGAAATAAGAATTTAAAAAATCTACCGCGCTCGGGGAAAAATATCCTGCACCGACAAATGCTATACCCGCAAGCGTAGCTATCAGATAAATCGCGTAAAAAGGCGTTTCGTTTTTTTCGCCGCCGTCGTAAGAAACGATCAAAACCAAATGCAAAGCAGGAAATATATATAAAATAACAAATAAACCAAAACCCGATATCGCTAGCGCGCTAAGTAACGAAAAGATGCTGTCGCTGCCGGATACCGAGAAAAATCCAACATTTTGCGAGAAGATAAAATATATTATGAATGGAATCAGCCCCAAAAGCGCGATTAGAATCTGATAGTATTTTTTCACGCGGCAAATTTGCTCCGAGACGAAAAGCTTGATACGCTTTTGATTATATACTTCGTTATATTTTTTGTAAACGTCCGAATCGCGGCTTAATTTATCCAAATTCGCAAGCAAATTTACCTGGCGATAAATTCTGTCGTTTAGCTCGTCTATATCCGCAGCCGTTTGCGAATAATTATCGCAGCTAAGGTTTTCAAATTTAGCCAGTCTATCTTTTAACAGACCGATTAGTCCCGAGACGTCCTTGTCGCACTCTTTATTTTTAAGCGTTTTAATAAAATCGCCGTACTCCTTTATGGCGCTATTTTTTTCTTGGATTAACTTTTTAAAATTATCCATTAAATTTACTTCAAATTTTTAAAACTAATCGGCAACTCCAAATT
>CAUQRE010000083.1:0-5473 GCA_963520315.1 uncultured Campylobacter sp.
ATGACGGTGCCGGTGCAATCATCGGGCGCGTCGATAACTAGGTGCTCGAAAGGCTCGCATTTGATGCCGTCGATCTCTTTGATGATAACTTCCGGACGTCCGAGGCAAAACTCAAAGCCCTCGCGGCGCATATTTTCGGCCAAAATCGTGATTTGTAGCTCGCCGCGTCCGCTAACCTTAAATTTACCCTCGCCGATGTTTTCGTAGCGCATCGCGATATTGGTTTTCATCTCGCTGGCTAGACGTTCATCTAGTTTGTTTGATGTTACGTGCTTGCCCTCGGTGCCCGCTAGCGGACTATCGTTTACGCTAAATACGACGCTAAGCGTAGGTTCCTCGATTTTTAGCGGATCAAGCGGCATAGGAGAGTTTGGATCTACGACGCTATCGCCGACGTCCAGCGCCTCAAAGCCCGCTATCGCCACGATATCCCCTACCTGCGCCTCGTCTATATCGCGGCGCTCAAGACCCAAAAAGCCGATGAGTTTTGAAATCCTGCCCGTCGTTTTCGTGCCGTCGGCTTTAGCGAGCATCACGTTTTGGTTTTTAGAAATTTTGCCGTTAAAGATGCGCGCGATGCCGATTTTACCGACGTAGTTGTCGTAATCAAGCGTGAAAACTTGAAGCTGCAAAGGGTTGTTTATATCGCCGCTAGGAGCCGGAACGTGAGACAAAATCGTCTCGAAAAGCGGCTGCATATTTACGTTTTCGTCGGCCAAATTTAGCTTCGCGTAGCCGTTTCTAGCCGCCGCGTAAACGACAGGAAACTCTAGCTGCTCGTCGTTTGCCTCAAGCGCCACGAAAAGGTCGAAAATTTCGTTTATAACGCGGTCCGGATCGGCTGCTGGTTTGTCGATTTTATTTACGACGACGATCGGGCGAAGGCCGAGCGAGAGCGCCTTTTTCACGACAAATTTAGTCTGCGGCATTACGCCTTCTTGTGCGTCCACGAGCAGCAAAACGCCGTCTACCATCTTTAGCACGCGCTCTACCTCGCCGCCAACATCGGCGTGGCCCGGGGTGTCGATGATGTTGATTTTGGTGTCTTTGTAGCGGATCGCGGTGTTTTTCGAGAGAATCGTGATGCCGCGCTCGCGCTCGATGTCGTTGCTATCCATCACGCGTTCGCCGACGGTTTGGTGCTCGTTAAAAGTACCCGATTGTTTCAAAAGCTCGTCAACCATCGTAGTTTTGCCGTGATCGACGTGAGCGATGACGGCGATGTTTCGTATCTTTTCCAAATTTTTCTCCGTTATTAAAATGGGGCTGATTTTAGCCAAATTTTCCTTATAAAAATAATAAAGCCGTTGTGGAACGTTTCTTGCATAGCTCATGAAAGTTAAATTTAAAGGGTTTTTATGCAGACAACTCAAAACGATATTTTATCATTTGACGCGAGCATCAAAGGCGGCGTGAAAAAACAGAGCAAAAGCTCGCAAAAAGGCGGCAAAGAGGACGGCGCATTTCTCTCTATGGTGCTAGACGCGGCCGCTAAAAAGGGCGAAAATTTAAGCGAAAAAGATCTAAAAGAGATGGCAAAAGCCGTAAATTTATCCGCCCAAACGGTTCAAAACGGGCAAATCAAAGCGCCTATCCAAAGCACGGACGTAAAAGAAATTTTAGGCGAGGAAGCGGCGGAAAATTTGTTTGAAAACGCGACTTTTATGCAGCTTTTGCAAATTTTGGAGATGCTTAGCGGCGGCGAGAAAATCAGCAAATTTCCAAATTTTGAAAACCGTCTAGCCAAAGCGCTATCAAGCGAAACGACGCTAAACGAGCTAAGGGGGGCTAAAAATCTAAACGAGCTAATAGAGATCGCAAATAAGCTAAATTTAGGCCTGGAAAATATCGAAGTGACGCAAGAGCAGGCCGACGAGCTGGGCGAGAAATTTCCGAGTTTGGCGAAAAAAGATTTCTTTGAACCGGTGGCGCCTAAGAAAAATTTTGCATTTAGCGAGCTAAAAAACAAGGTCGAAGAGGCCATAAGCGCAAACGAGCCGGAGCCAAAAGATACGCTAAATAAGCTATTAGCCGCCGTGCAAGAAGAGCAAAATAAAGCCCGGCCAAAAGACGCCAATGCAAAAGCGCAAGATACGCAAAATTTGGCTCAAAACTCCAAAATCATAAAAGAAGCTATAAAAAACGAGGACGAGAAAGAAGCGAATTTAAAAGACGAAAAGCCAAACCTCAAAGCCGAAAGCGAGCTAAATTTGTCCGCCGCAAAAAGCGAAAAATCAGTGCTCGGCCAAGACTCTAAAAAGATAAATTTGCAAAATTTGCTATTTCCGGAGCGCGAAAACGCTGAGGAGCAAATTTTAACCGAGACCCAAAGCGATAACGGCGAAAATAACGAACTAAACGCTATGGTAAAAGACGTAATCTCAAACGCCAAGGCGCAAACTAGAAATTTCCAAGCCGTGCGCGAGACGTTTGATAACTTTAGCTCAAATTTGAAAGAGCAAGTCGCGGCATACAAATCGCCGTTTATGCGATTTAACATCACGCTAAATCCGCTAAATTTGGGCGAAGTCGAGATCACGATGGTAAATCGTGGCAACAATCTGCACATAAATTTTAGCTCCAACACGCAGACGATGAACCTATTTTTACAAAATCAGGCCGAGTTTAAAAACAGCCTCGTAAATATGGGTTTTACCGAGCTTGAGATGAACTTTAGCGATCAAAATCAGCAAAAAAAAGAGCAAGGGCAAAAGAGTTACAAAGGCTCTAAATTTAATGCTGGCGGCGCAGAGCAAGGCGAAGCGGCGGCGCCTCGTTTAGAGCTCGTCGTTCCGCGATACGTGTAAATTTGGAATCAAATTTGCTTGAGATATAAAAATTTAAAGGATAAAAGATGGCAAACGGACTAGAAACCAATAACTTTACGGTAAACAACCAAGCCGCTAAAAAATCGGCGGACGCCCTACAAAAGGCCGCAGGCACCAACCCAAACGCCCAGCTAGACAAGGACGCTTTTATGAAACTTCTTTTAACCGAGCTTCAGTATCAAGACCCGACAAGTCCGATGGATACGGAAAAAATGCTAACTCAAACCAGTCAGCTAGCCTCGCTTGAAATGCAAGAAAATACGAACAAAATGATGCAAAAGCTAGCCGATCAGCTAAAAAATAGCACCAATATGTACGCCGTCGGAGTGCTAGGCAAGATGGCTAAAATCGGCGATAGCGGTATCGTAAAAGAAGAGGGCTCGGGCGTCAAATTTGCGGGATTTTTAGAAAGCGCGGCAAAAGGCGGCACGATAAATATCAAAGACGGCACCGGCAAACTCGTAAGAAAGCTAGAATTCGGCCAAGCTAGCGCCGGAGCCAATACCTTCGAGTGGGACGGCAAGGATAACGCGGGCAACGATGCCAGAGCCGGCTCATATACGGTCGAGATCAGCTACACAGATGCAGCGGGCAACGTCAAAAACGGCGGCGTAGGCAATTATCTCGTAGAAGGCGTCAAATTTATCGACGGTATCGCACAGGTAAAGGTCGGCGGACAATACGTCAGCATCGACAAAGTAAAAGAATTTACCGAGCCGAAAAAAGGATAGGACGATGGTAAGAAGCCTGTATAACGGCGTTAGCGGCGTCAGAACCCAGGGGTTTAGTATGGACGTGTGGGCGAACAATATCGCCAACATAAATAACGTCGGCTTTACCGCTTCGATACCGGAATTTAAGAGCATTTTTTATCAAACCTCCTTTGCTGCGGGCAACAACCCGACCCAAGACCAAATCGGTCTGGGCGCTACGGGCATGACGACGGCGCTTAGCTTTTACAAGCAAGGTCCGTTTATGAAAACCGATAACGTCCTGGATATGGCGATCGGCGGCAAGGGGTTTTTTGGCGTAACGAACGGCTCCGGTACCTACTATACGCGCGCCGGTAGCTTTGGCGTCGATAAAGAAAGATATCTCGTAACAAATCAAGGCAACTACGTATTAGGAACGCAAAATGCGCTAACGCAGGTAACTCCAAGTCAGGGCGCGATAGAGGCTTTCGGTAGAGTAAACGGACGAGCCGCAGTCACGCAAGCCTACACGCTAGGCGCCGATACGACCGACCTTGACGTCGGCGACATCGGCTCTCAGGGCAAAATTCGCTTGCCTGAGTTTTTGTATCTACCGACCAAACCGACTTCAAAGGTAACCTTTAAAGGAAATCTCGACTCATCTTTCAAAACCGAGCCGGTTACTTTGCCAGTCGATAACGCTACATATAATAGCAGCATAGATAACCCCTCTAGAACTATAAATTTACGCGGACGAGTTACGCCTGACGCCGCAATAACTCGCCCTAGAAAAGGCGATCTCGTTACCGTAACGGCAACCGACGTAAACGGCAAAACGGCTGAATTTAGCGCTCCGATCGACGAAAACGGCAACTGGAGCATAAGCAGGAGCTTTGAGAGGGATTTTGATCTAACGACGGCGCCGAATTTGACCGCTAAGATAAATACGACCAAAGAAGCGGCAAACCGGGAAAAATTCGTAACCGAGCTTTTAAACGCTGACGGCACGAAAAATACTCTGGAACTAACGCTAACAAAACGCGTCCCTCAGGGCGCTAACGGTACGGTTTGGGACGCGGCGGCAACCGTAAAAGACGCAAGCGGCGCAACGATCTCAAACGCTAACGGAGAGTTAAATTTCGACCACGAGGGTAGGCTTGTTAACTCTACTTTAAGCGCTCTAGATAATAACGGCTCGCAAATCGAGCTAGACTTCGGCACTCCCGTGGCTGCGGGTCAAATTTACTCAGGCGTTACCAGTACGTCGCAAGCAAAAAGTATCTCGGTCGCTCAAAACGGCGTATATGAGGGGATTTTAAAGGATTATTACACCAACGACTCGGGAAATATCCTGGCTAAATTTACTAACGGAGAGGTTCGCTCCGTCGGCAAAGTCGCGCTCTATCACTTCCAAAACGAGCAAGGCCTCGCAAAAATGGGCGACAATATTTATTCGCAAAGCGCGAATTCCGGCGCTGCCTTTTTCTACAAAGACGCGGGCGGTAAAAGCATCTACGGCGCCAAACTGGCTAGCAGCACGCTAGAACAGTCAAACGTCGATCTAGCCCAGGCGCTAACGGAAGTCATCGTCACGCAAAAAGCCTACGACGCTAACGCCAAGAGTATCACGACCAGCAACGAAATGCTCCAACGCGCAATCGAGCTAAAACGCTAAATTTAACCCGCAAATTTAACGCAGGTTTTAAAATTTAGTTGTAACCGTAAAAGCTAAATTTAACGCGCTCAAACAGCTTGCTTTTAAGATATTTTTAGCTAAAATCAGGCCCGAAAATTTATCGAATAAAGAAAAAATTATGAACCGAAAACGAATCTACAACCCTAGTTCAAACGAAAATTTGACCGATCGCCGCGTATTTAACGGCAATCCGCACGGCATTTTAAATTTCACCAAGGCAAAATACCAGTGGGCGCTCAAGCTCTGGGACCTAATGG
>CAUQRE010000084.1:0-5380 GCA_963520315.1 uncultured Campylobacter sp.
CATTCTTTGAGTTTGCTCTGATCTTTCCTATCAAATCCACCCTTATTATATCCAGTAAAATTTGAGGTGGATGAAATCGGATCGTATGGTGGATCTAAATATACAAATGTATTTTTTTTCACATTTTTTAAAACATCTGCGTAATCCAATGATGAAAAAGTTATGTCATTGGTATTAAAATAACTACTAACTGCGCGCAATACAGGAGCATTTACTATATTTGGATTTTTATGCGAACCAAAGGGACTGTTAAATTCTCCTGCATTATTAACCCTATATAATCCATTATAGCACGTCTTATTTAAATATAAAAACCTGGCTGCTTTTTTTATTTCTGATAAGTAGGAATACTTTTCACGGTCTCTGTCCCAATTTCGAATATCATAAAAGTACTCTGCTTCATTTTTAAAACTAGATAATTCGTCAATTAAATCATTTACGTTATTTTTTATTACCTCATACACTAGCATTAAATCAGTATTTATATCATTAATATGAGCCTTTTTGGGCTGCATATAAAATAAAACTGCCCCCCCGCCAAAAAATGGTTCGCAATATGAGCTTATTTTTTTGGGCATAAGTGGAACTATAGAATCCAAAAGCTGTCTTTTTCCGCCAACCCACTTTAATACGGGTGCAACTAATTTATTTTTCATAGAAATCCATATTTGTCATGTTGTTTTATATTATATCCAAGTATTCTAAATTTGTTTATATTGCCTTGCTATAATCTAAAAGTGTATTTTAGAACAAAAGGAAACAAACAATGATTTGCACCAAAAAACACCGATACAGTGAAAAACTCAATATACTTCCGGAGGATCAAGGAGGCAGTGGGCGTCATAAGTGTGCAGGTTGTGCATACGATCAAGGATACAACTTTGCCCAAAATGGAATTAGCAAAATAATTTTCGATCCAACAGAACTTAATGATAGCCAAGCTGGCACAGGGCGCCATAAAGATGTAAATGCGGCTTTCGAATTGGGATATGAAGATGGATTAAAAGATAAGCAAAATAAAAATAATAAATAAACTTTACTAGGTACGCCTTGCTATTTTGAACCATAAAATATAGTTATAGCGCTTTCATTTTTTAAAATCTGTCACAGGTTTTTAAATTTATTTGATTTTGGTTCAATTAAACTTAAACAGATTTTCAGCTGCGACTTCGCCTTACTAATTATAAGATCTCTTATCAATTTCAATAGTTTTTGATATAAGTTTTCCTGTGCAGTTTTAGTATTATATCTAAACTCTACTTCAATACGCTCGTAGCTACGTCTTGAAAATCCATAAGTGCAGCGAAGTAGAGCAGAGCGCATTCTTTTAGGCGCAGAAGATTTCCTTAAATTTAGATAATCTATATTTACATAACTTCAAAAGTTTTCTATACCGTTTATATGGTTTTCCCTATTAGAGAATTCATTTTTAGAATGCTTTACTTTATAATGAGCTAAAGCTGCATAATCCACTAATCCGTCATAAGCCTTCCAACAATCAGAATAGATAGTAGAGCTATCAAGTTCGCTAAATTTGGCTAATATCGGTATCAGTTTATTTGCAGAATAGTTTTTAACTACCCGAGTATAGACGTTACCGTCAGCTTTAACATACCGCCTATTTACAGCTACGAGCAAGACAAAGTAGAAATACCGGTGCTTTATTTACTGTGGCGTCTCTACCTCTTTTTCCTCTTACCCTTTTAGCTCTGTTCTACTCTACTACGCTTCGCTTGTAGCTTTTCAAGACGCAGTTATCAGCGAAGTAAAGTAAAAAGCAGCTTTCGTCTATTTCAAAGCGAAGCTTCTAGGCGAGCTTGCGAACTGGAAATCTCGCCTAAAAACTTAGATATCTTCTCACACTCTTTAGACATAAGAATTCTTATTTCTCTAAATATTTTACATAGTGTTGCTTCTAAAATTTTAGTAAAATTTGATATCTTTGATGCTTCTATATCCTCTGCGGAGTACTTTAGAATTTCTCTAAATTTAGCTTCAGAAATTCCTAAATGGACTATATACTTATCTTTTAACTTCGCTATGCTCGTTACTTTTAAGATCATAGCTTTCATCGTAACTTTACTGTTCCTTTGTGTGAGCTTAAGTTAAAGAGAGCCCATCCTGCTTTCGTTCAGGCGTGAAATTTACGTAAATTTGCAGGTTTTAAATCCAGCCGCAAAATACATACGGCGCAAATTTAAAGCGATCTGCCCTAAAATTTTATCGATTCAGCCGTTCTTTTTAGCTCGCTCGAGAAAATTTATAAACCCAAAAAGCACCAAGCTAAGCACGACCAAAATCACGCTCAAAATGAGCGCGCGGCTATTTTCGCCGTCGTAAACCGCATTATAGATCGCTAGCGAAACGGTGTCGGTTTTACCCACGATGTTTCCGCCTAGCATCAGCGTGATACCGACCTCGCCAAGGCCGCGAGCTAGGGCCAAAACAAGCGCCGAAACGATGCTTTTAAAGACATTTGGGATGAGGATAAAAGCAGCGATCTCAAAGCGGTTTTTGCCTAGGCTTTGACCCGCTTCGATTAGGCTTTTGGGCAAGCTTTCAAGCGCGCTTTGAACGGGCTTTACAAACAGCGGCAAGCCCGCCAAAAACGAAGCGATAACGAGGGCTGAAAAGCTAAAAACGATCTGCAAATTTAGCACTTTGCCGATCACGCCGTTTCGCCCCAAGACGTAAAGTAGCAAAAATCCCGTAGCAATGGGCGGAAAAATGAGCGGAAACATCACTGCCGCTTCTAAAACGGCCTTAAACCTACCGCGGTAAAACGCCAAAAAATAAGCCGCGCCAAGCCCCAAAAATAGAAGCAGTACAAAGGTTGAGGCAAGCGTTTTAGCGCTTAAAAGCAGTGGATGAACGAGCCAGGTAAGTTCCTGCAAATTTTTCCTTTTTTGAGTTAAATTTCGCTCTTTGCTCAAGCGAAATTTAACGAGTAAATTTTATCGTTTTTGTTAAATTTGACGTCAAATTCGAGCGGTAAAAATCGTCAAATTTCGCTCCCGTAAAGCAGAAATTTGACGGTAAATTTAACCGAGCCAAAAGCCCTCGATTTAAATTATTTTAGCCCGAATTTAGCGAAAATTGCCTTCGAGCGAGGAGTTTTTATCTCGTCTATAAATTTAGCGCACGCCTCGCTGCCTTCGCATGCGGGGAGCTTTGCTACCGAGATAAAAACGGGGCTATAAAGCGCCTCGTCGATATAAATCACGCTACCAAACTCGCCCTCTCTAGCCACAGCCTCGGTCGAGTTGATAAAGCCCGCGTCCACTTCGCCGTTCGCGACATAGGCGACTACTTGCGGTACGCCTGCAACCGGTAGCATCTTAGGCGCTAGATCGGCCTCTAACCCCGAGTTTTTCAAAAACTCCGTCGTCCTCACGCCGTAGATCGCTTTTTTAGCGTCGGGCATCGCGATTTTGGCGAAATTTTTTAGCTCAGAGGCGTCTTTTATCTGCTTGCCTTTTGGCGTAACCAGCACTAGTGCGCCCTTGCCGATGCGCTCATAGCCTTTTATATCAAGGTCCGTTTTCTTTAAAAACGCCTCGTCGCCCACGATCGCAGCCATTTTGCCCTCTTTTGCTTGGATAGTGATTTGGCCCAAATTTGCAAACGCGCCCTCGATCTGCACGCCGTCTTTTTTGAGATTTTCTATCACTTCAGTGACTGGTTTTTTGTATCCGCCGCCGGCGCCCACGAGCAAATTCTCGCCGCCGAATGCAACCGCGGCCGCGATAGAAATGAGTAGTAGTTTCTTCATAAAATTCTCCTCCGAAATAAAATTTAGTAATTTTATAAAATATAATCTTATACATTTATAAATCAATAAGCAGGCTCGCGATCGGTTTGTTTATAATAAATTTTTAAAAAATTAAGCTAAGGCTTTGTTTTAAAAATATAAAATAACGATTTTATCTTAAATCTCAAAGGAACAACATGAAAGGAACCGTACTGGGACCGGGCGTCATACTAAGCGCGGACGAGCAGCGCTACGCGTATCTTGGGGATGACGTAAAGTCCGTAACAGCTAGCGGCGCGACCGTAGTTTTAAGGCAGGGCGACGAAGTAGATTTCGTCGTAGACGGACAAAACGCCAAAGAGATCTATCTAACGAAAGCAAAATCTCTAAATATAAATTTCGATAATATGAACTTTGATCTAAAAAGTAACGATTTATCGACGATTAGAACGCTAGGCTTGGCGGGATCGGCTCTGCCGATTTTAGGCGTTATTCCGTTTTTAGGCATAGTTTTCGTTATCGCGGGTTTTATATGCATTTTGCTCGCTATATTTAAACTTTCAAATAAAGTAGACAGTCCTACCTTAAAGAAAAATTACATTTTATATCTAGTCGCTACCGCAGCGTCGTCTGTTTTGATTTTCCTAGGTATGACTATGGGGGTATTTGCGTTTATGAATACCGGAGCCGGATACGGCAATGCAGGCGGCGTTAGTATGATTATAGGAGCGATCTTAGGTATAGCAGGTCTTATAGGCGTTATTTACGGATTTTTCAAAGAATTTCAAGTTTATAACGAACTTTCAAGCATCTCGGGCGATAAATTTTTCCTTTATTATTTTATCGGCACGGTAGTAGGAGCGCTCACGGCCGTTATAATCATCGGCTACGTTATTTTACTCGCGGCGTTTATCATGCAAATCATCGCATGGTATAGACTTCAAGAGGTTAAAGCAGCCTAAATTACCCAAATCAAGCGGAAAATTTACCGCTTGATTTTTATACTATCGCTCCGCTCTTTAAAATGCTTCGCAATTTAAATTATGCTATAATCGCTCAAATCTAAAAGGATAAAAATGGGTCTAAAAAGCGATAAATGGATAAGACAAATGAGCTTGGAGCGTCAAATGATAGTGCCGTTTGCCGAGGAGCAAGTCGGACGCGGCGTGGTGAGCTACGGAGTGTCTAGCTACGGCTACGATATCCGCGTGGGCGACGAGTTTAAAATTTTCACCAACATCGGCGGCACCGTGGTCGATCCCAAAAATTTCGACGAAAAAAACGTGGTGGATTTTAAAGGGGGCGTCTGCATCGTCCCGCCAAATTCATTCGCTCTAGCGCGCACGATCGAGTACTTTAATATGCCAGATAATGTGCTAGCCATCTGCCTAGGCAAAAGCACCTACGCAAGGTGCGGTATCATCGTAAACGTCACGCCTTTTGAGCCCGGATTTAAGGGGCATATCACGATAGAAATTTCAAATACGACGCCGCTACCGGCTAAAATTTACGCGAACGAAGGCATCGCGCAGGTGCTATTTATCGAGGGTGATGAGCCGTGCGAAGTGACATACGCGGACAAAAAGGGCAAGTATCAGGCGCAGGAGGGGATAACCCTGCCTAGGATTT
>CAUQRE010000085.1:0-5374 GCA_963520315.1 uncultured Campylobacter sp.
ATCGTCGAGATGTAGCCCTCTTTGCCGCCGATTACGGTAGCCATTTGAGTGTTTATCACGTTTTTCGGCTCTGCCTTAAAGCTCACTCCGAGGTCTTTTCTGTAAAATATTATTCCCGAATTTGCCCCAAGAGGCTCAAGCGTGATTTTTATCGGCTCGCCCTTGTGAAGCCCTATACCTACGCCTTCTACGGTTGATTTTATGGTTGTTTGTTTCAAATTTTTGCCCTTATTTTTCTTATTCTTGCCATTATACAACAAATTTACAACAAAATGGCAAATTTATTCGACCATTTTTTTAGCCGCGTTCAAAACGCCGGTTACGTTATCCTTCATCCAGCCGTTATCCATCCACTCTTCGGGGCGCACTTCTATGCCTTGTACCAGCATGCCAAAGTGCAAGTGATCGCCCATCGCTAAGCCCGTAACTCCGGTGTTTGCGATGACGTCGCCGGCCTTAACGGAGTCGCCGGCTTTGATATTTAGCGAGCTGCAGTGCCCGTAGAGCGAAAATAGGCCAAATCCGTGATTTATCAGGACGTTGCGCCCGTAGATGCCATTTTCTGCGGCAAATTCGACCGTGCCGTCGTTGCTAGCGACGATGTCGGCTCTTTGCGTCGAGGCTAGGTCGATACCCATGTGCCAGCTTTCGCTCACGTCTTTATCTTCAAAAGTATAGTATCTGTGGTCGCCGAAGCTTGCCACCGCTTTGCCGTTTTTAAGCGGGTAGAATTTATTTATGCTAAAATTTTCCGCCGCGTCTATCTGGACTTTTGCGGCGATTTGCGAGATTATTTTCTCATTTGCCTCGCGTAGATTTTCATTTACGAATTTCATTTTTTCCAGATTGCTCATCGCGTCGTAATTTTTGGCATATTGCTGCGCTAGCTCAGGGATTTTCTCGTTTAAAAATCTACTTTGGCCGTCCAGTTTTATCTTTGAGATGCGGTATTTTTTGTCTTGGTAGAAAAATCTTATCTTGCTTTTTGTGATATTTCCCGCCGCGTCAAGCGCTACGACGTCGGCGCTAAACGAGCCTTGCTGCGCCGGCCAGGCCACTAGCGAGGCGTAGTAGCCGTCTTTTACGAATTTGCTCGGGATAAATTTTTTACCGTAATTCGTCTCGATATAGACCTCTTTTAGCATCTCGTCGGTCGCCTTAAACACGACCGTCGCGCTACCGCCTTTCGTGATGGCGTACGAGTGGTTTAGGATGTTTACGTCGGGTTTTTTGTTATCGACGGTGATTTTGACCTCTTTTTTTTGCGTGTTGCCGAGGAAAAATCCCCATTTGCTAGTATCCGTGGCCTCGATCACGATGTTGTAAATATCTTTTTGCGCGCCGAATCCCGTTTTTGGAAAGCTCAAATTTAAATCGACGATCTCAGACGGCGCTTCAAATTTTTGAGCTAGCAAATTTACACTGCCTTTTTCGTCTACAAGCGAAATTTTAACCGATTTTACGCCGCTTTCGTCGGTTATTTTGATCGGCAGAGGCGAGGTTAGGTTCCAGTAAATTTGATCTGAGATGGCGATGCTAGGCGCTTCTCGCTCAAATGTTTTTGAAGTAAATAAAAAAGCTATCGCCGCAACTAAAAGCAAAATAATAACGCCGAAAAATATCAAATTCCCATTGCCGCGTCTTCTCATAAAATCTCCTAAATCTTAAAGACGCCGATTGTACTAAAAAGCGATAAATTTAAGGTAAATTTGCGCCTGATTTTATAAAATTTCGCGTATTTTTCTAGCTTCGCTCATCCATTCTCGTAGCTCGTCCCACTTCTCGTTTTTGATTAAATTTTCGCATTCGTCAAGTTCTTTTTTGAAAAGGTCTATCGAATTTATCAAATTTTGCTTGTTTTGTTTAAAGATATCCGTCCACATCACGGGCGAGCTTTTGGCGATCCTGATCATGCCGTTAAATCCCGTGCCGCTTAGCGCGATGATATTTTTTTTGTTTTCCTTTTTTAGTACGCTGCTAGCTAGCGAAAAGCTGATAGCGTGCGGCAGGTGAGAGATGACGCTAGCGTGATGATCGTGCTCGGCAGCGCTCATGAAAATAATCTTCATGCCCAGGTGCGAAAAGAGCTCGACCGAGCGCTTGACGTGCATCTCGCCGCTTTCTTTAAAGTCGCAGATAGCTACGACCGCGTCTTTAAAGAGTCCAGAAAACGCGGCGGTCGGACCGGAGTACTCCGTGCCCGCCATCGGGTGAGCGGGGATGAAATTTTGCCTGATGCTTTCAGGCACGGCTTCGATGATTTTTTGCTTTGTGCTACCAAGATCTACAATGGTCGTATTTTCGCCGATACCTTCAAATTCTTTGACGATTTTGATGATGGCTTCTACGGGGATGGCTAGAAATATCATGTCGCACTTTTGCTTCATCTGCTCAAGCGTCAAAATTTCATGCACGAGACCGAGCTTGATCGCCTGCTCTTCGTGCTCTTTGCTTAGATCCATACCGCTAACGCAGCTGATTATTTTTTCGTTTTTTAGGCTAAGACCTAGCGAGCCGCCGATGAGTCCTAGGCCTACGATACCGATTTTCATAAATTCGCCTTTTAAATTTATATTGTTTAAAAATAAAATGTGCTATTATACAGCCTTATCATCACTTTTAGGTTAAATAAATGAAAAAAAGCGTTTTTCTACTACTTCTGGGTGCCGTTTTGGCAAATGCCCAGCAGATAACTTCCATAAATTTTAAAGGTCTCATCCATCTATCTCCAGAAACCGCAAAGGAGATAATGGGGCTAAAAGTCGGCGACGAGCTAAACGGCAATAGCACGGATAGGGCGATCGCAAAGCTGTTTAGGCAGGGCTACTTCGACGATATCTATATCGAAAACGAGGGCGGCGACGTGACCGTAACGGTAAAAGAAAAGCCTAGCATCGCTCGTATCGATATCAAGGGCGTAGTGACTAACGATAAAACCGCTATCGACGGGCTAATTAATATCAAACAAGGCAATATGTACGACGAGCTAGCTATCGAGCGCGCAAAAGAGCGCATCAGGCAGTATTACGAGTCAAAAGGATACTTTGACACTATCGTGGACGTAACAAAAGAGCCGGTAGCGGGCAATGAAAGCAGCCTTTTTGTCACGATGAACATAAATCGCGGCGAAAATATCATAATAGAAAACGTAAATTTAGTCGGTGCAAAGCTTTTTGATTATGACGACGTGGAGCCTGTGGTAGCGAATAAAGAGCGCGAATTCATGGGCTGGATGTGGGGTAGAAACGACGGTAAGGTTAAGCTTTTTGAGCTACCAAACGATCCTGCGAGAATCCAAGATAAATACTATCAAAAAGGCTACCTAGACGCCACCGTCTCAAACCCGTATCTAAACGCCTATATGGATAACTACACCGCAGACCTCACCTACTACGTGACCGAGGGCGAACAGTATAGAGTATCTAGCGTAGACATCGAAGCGCCTGAGTTTTTGGAGCTTGATAAAGAGAAAATTTTAAAAGACTTTAGGCTAGAGAGCGGCGACGTGATGAACTCCGCTCGTCTAAGACAAGATATGAAAAAGCTCGACGATATCGTGGCGGATAAGGGTTATGCGTTTGTAAGGATAAATCCAAAAACCGAGAAAAACGTCGAGGACAAGACCGTAAGTATCGTCTACGAGGTCGTGCCGGACGAAAAAGTATATATAAGAAACGTGCAAATTTCAGGTAACGATAGAACCGTAGATAGAGTCGTTAGACGAGAGCTATACCTCACGGAGGGAAATTTGTATAGTAGAACCGATCTGCAAGATAGCAAGGACGCGCTAAAGCGAACGAGCTATTTTGACGATGTCGAGATCGAGGAACAACGCGTCGGAGCAAATCAAGTCGATCTACTCGTAAAAGTAAAAGAGGCCTCCACCGGCTCTATCAGCGGCGGTATCGGCTACGGTAGCTCAGACGGCTTACTACTTAATGCGAGCTTATCGGATACGAACGTGTTTGGTAGCGGTATGAAGGGCGTCGTAAGCGTCGATATGAGCGATAACGAGCTCTCAGGCCAGATAGGTTTAACCAACCCGCGCCTTTTTGATAGCGAATATAGCCTAGGCGGCACGCTATACGCTAACGACTATAACTGGAACAGCTACGACGAGAAATCATACGGCTTAAACGTCGTAGTGGGTAGAAAACTAACCAGAAATTTAAGCGCGTCTTTGGGCTATATCATAGAACAAAGCCGTATCAGCGGGCTTAGCGACGTATTAAAAACCGTCGGTTACAAAGACGGCAAGAGCCTAAAAAGCTCGCTCATCCCGTCTATCACCTATAACAGCACGGATGATTATTACCTGCCTCGCACCGGTATTATCGCAAGCACTAGCCTAGAGTTCGCTGGCGTGGGCGGAGATGAGAAATTTTTAAAGAGCAGAACGAATTTCAACTGGTATCAGGGCATCAGAGAGTGGGTGGACTACGACCTTATTTTCAGATTTAAATCAAGCTTCGGTAAAATTTGGGATCGCGGCTGGGTGCCTATCAACGAGAGACTATATCTAGGCGGTATCAGAAATCTGCGCGGATTTGAGAGCAGAACCGTCTCTCCTAAAGTCAAAGTCTCTAGCGGCAGTTGGTATGAGACGGGCGGCGATATGTCGTTTAATAGCTCGGCCGAGCTTAGCTTCCCGTTAATAGAGCGCGTAAAGATGCGCGGCGTGCTGTTCTTTGACTACGGCGTGATCCACGGCAAGATCGCAAACGTCACGGCTCCTGGTATCGTAGATCATATCGACGGACGCATTAGCAGATATAGCGCGGGTGCTGGTATCGAGTGGGTAACGCCTATGGGGCCGCTTCAGCTAATCTTTGCTAAACCGCTCAAAAAGCAAGACGGCGACGATACGAGTACGTTTGAATTTACTATCGGACAACGCTTCTAAATTTAAGCGGGCGCTTGGCTTTGCCTCTCGTCCGCCTCTTTTCCTTGTTTTATAAATTAATCTCGGCCAAATCAAGAGTTTGTTCTCCATCGATTTTTACGCTTTTTATGCTTGGCCTGTAAGCGGGTACCCTGCGCGGTCGCTGTTTTTGAACTTTAAATTTATATTTTTGTATTAAATTTTTATGCTTACCCGTAAAACCCGACCCGTAAAAATGCAAAGCCGTATCGCCCAGTCTTCATTTTTAAGTTTGTTAAATTTACTTTGGATGCCGCTCTTTGAGCCTTTATACTCGCGGCTAAATTTTTCGGCTACGCTTGGATTTTACCTGGACGTAGCGACTAAATTTAGGTTGCGTTTGTTGCCGTTTTTGAAGTAGTCGTTAAATTTGGTAAGCGCGACGTAAAAAGACAAACTAAAACATCGGCGCGTATAAAGCCAAAAAGTAAATGCAAAAAGCCGCCATAGTAA
>CAUQRE010000086.1:0-5227 GCA_963520315.1 uncultured Campylobacter sp.
TGCCTTAGTATAATTTTATGGAAATATCTTAATCATTATCAAGGAGTAATTTATGGGCGCAAAAGTTATTATAGCTCTCCACGGGATAGCTAATTGCGGAAAATCTAGCGTTATAAAGGAGATTGATAAGATAATACAACAAACATATAGCATAGCAGTAAAAGAGCATGCGGGGCAAAAATTTCGAGATTCAAACGGTACTGGAGATATTTTTAAAATCTATGAATTGACTCATAATAAAAAGAAACTACAAATAGGAATAGAAAGCCAGGGCGATCCTAATTCTAGATTATTTGAAAGTTTACCGTTTTTTAAAGAAATAGGGTGCGATATAATCATTTGCGCCACTAGAAGCAAAGGAGAGACTTGTAGGCTAGTTGCGGATCTCGATTACGAAATTTTTTGGGTACAACAAAATTGTATAGTAACCAAAAATATTAAAACAGACATTTCAGATAGCCTTTTAACAGATCTTATATATAAAAAACAAGACAAAATGATTGAACTAGTAAAATATATTTTTGACAATATTGTAAATCAATTAACGAAATAGACCTTTAATTAACGGTTTATTATGGCTAATATATACGATTATACGGCAAAATATTACCGTACTTTTAGGTATTTTTATAGACTACATTAAACAAAATGTTAAAAGGCAAGTTAAACTCCCAACTCTGCGGTATCGACGAGGCGGGACGCGGCGCGCTGGCTGGGCCTTTGGCGGTAGCCGCATGCGTTCTAAAGCGCGAGATATCGGGACTAAATGACTCAAAAAAACTAACGGCGAAGCGGCGCGAGGAGCTGTTTAAAGAGATCGCGGGAAGCTCGGAATTTCTCATCGCGTATTTTTCAAACGAGCAAATCGACCGGCTAGGCCTTAGTGAGTGTCTTAGGCGCGCGCTGTGGCTATTTAAGGCGCATTTTGCGGACTGCGAGTTGCTCTACGACGGCAACGTAAACTACGGCACGGGCGTAAAAACCATGATCGGAGCCGACGGCAAAGTGGCACAAGTAAGCGCGGCCAGCATCATAGCCAAAGTAAGCCGCGACGCGCTGATGCAGGCGTGGGACGACGTTTACGAGGGATACGGCTTTGCCGCGCACAAAGGCTACGGCACGAAAGTCCATCTGGGCGCGATCGCCGCGCGCGGATACTGCGATATCCACCGCAAGAGCTTTGCGATAAAAGCAAGGCAAAATTCGCTTTTTGATTAAAATTTAACGCTTGGGCGCAAAATTTTCGTACGATTTTGACGCCGCTTTTTGCGCTCGTACGCCGCTTATTCGGGCGCCTGTGCAAATTTATACCGCGCTTTTTCTCCGTTTGCCGCGCACGGCGTTTTTAAATTTTCGGGCGTCGCAGGCAAAACGTCGTTTTTAAATTCGCCGCGCGCTTGCCGTTTGCAAGCTCAGGCATCGCCGCGATTTGGCAGCAAGACACAAGTACGATTTTTAAATTTAACAAGCTTTTTAACAAGACGCCGTCGCAGAATGGTTTTTAAACAAACCGCAGCCGCTTTACAAAATTTGCCGCCAAATAATCTACGAAAAAGATTTCCGCCCTCTACTACGCGCAAACGGATAAATGCGGCAAAACCCTACCGCCTAGCACGGCAAGCGAGCAGCCTTGCGGCGCCTACGATTTAGCCGCATAAATATTTTGTCAGATCAAAACCCGTAAATTTAAAACTCGGCCGCCCTTAGCCTTATTAAAGCAGCTCTACCGCCAAATTTAGCGTCTTTGGCCGCATGCGGTTGATTTGTCTAGCTCTAGTCTAACGCAACAAAAACTCGTCAAAAACCAGCAAAGCATAGCGGCGGGCAAGTAAAAAACTAGCGTACCTTACCGAAACACCAAGCTACCGACGACGGCAAAAACCGGTTTTGGTCTTTGCCTAAGCCGCGTATCGCCGAATCCATATTATTTACTCGCATATAAAATAAGCCGCTCAAATGCGATTTTCAGCCTAAAAACGCTAAATTTACGCCGGTTGCGAGCATTATCGTTTAGCGGGCAAGTTAAAAATATCTTTACGGCAAATTTTGCCCTTTTAACGCAAGATGCTCAAAATTAAGCGATTTTTAAGTATAAGGCTTGTTTAAATCCATTTAAAAGCCGAAAAAACGACTAAAAAATAGATACGAAGGAAAGTGAATGCAACAAAATCTAAACGAAAAATACATTAAATTTTTGAGCAACGATGAGGAAAAGTCAAAAATCCTAGCAAGCGCGCTAAACGTCCCTCAAGCCGAATTTGGCACGGTTTGGAGCTGGTTTTTGCTGCTTTTACAAAGTCAAAGCAAGCTAGATGTTTTTGGCGACGACGTCATCAATGATCTGGCCTCGCGGCTAGAAACTCTCGCCGCAAGCCTTAGCCAAAGCACGCAAAATTTCGTTTTAGCCAAGCTTATTTACTACAACAACATTATTCAAAGCGGGTATTTGGATTCTGCGGTTTGCGGAATCATGAGTAAATTTTTATACGACGAGATAGAGCGGCGCATATCGGAAGCTAACTTTTGCCTTGCCGAATTTACGGCGCTTACGCGGTACTTAAAGCACAATTTTTATGTCTCTCCAAACGGCTATTTGCTGGAAAACGCCCTAAAAATCGAAAAACAAAATAAAATTTTCGCGCGCGCGGACGGGGACGCAAAGCTAGAAATCATACAAAATTTGCTTTGCATTATCGACGACAAGGAGTTTCACCACGATATAGCCGTATTTAAAAAGCTAGCCTGCGAGGTAAAAGACGGCGACGAAAGGGGCGTGCGGCTGTTTAAAAACTTTATCCCCAAAAACCGCCAAGGCTGCTATCTAGTCGTAAATAAAATCCTAAACGCCGCGTGTTTTGAAGGTAAATTTAGCCTAAGCGTCAAGGCTCTAAAATGGTTAGATAGCGCGCGGGGCGCGGCTGCGCCAAGCGGCTGGCAAAATAAATTTAACGAGTTAAAAGGCGAGCTGGGCGAAGAGGCGTTGGCCGCGGTCGCAGCCGAGATTTTACGGCTGGAGTCGCTTACGTATCATGATTTTGCTATATCTAGCTGGAGTGACGACGTCGTGAAACGCTTCGTAAAATCTGCCGAGTGGATACTCCAAATCGCGGGCAAGCAGCAACTGCGCACTTTCTAAGCGCAGCCAAATTTAGGCGGTTTCGTTAAATTTAGCAGACGGCGGCACGCTGATTTATTTTAGCCCGTTTAGCCTTTAAACCAAGCTTACGTGAGAAAAGACTGCTAAATTTGCTTTTTGTAAATAGCACGTATTCTAAAATAATGCGCCCTAAAAATCAAATCAAAAAACGTAGACGGGGCAAGGAACGCTAACGGCGCCGCGACCAAAAATAGCGCAAAATTTAGCGACGAGGGCGAGCGATTTAGGCGCTAAAATATAAATTTACGAGCAAGATACGGTTTGCTTTCGGATAAATTCGCATAATACCTCAAAGGCCTCATATAAAAGCGATTTTCTTACATTCTTGTTTTTTAAGTACCAAGCAGTCTAGCCAAGATGCCTTTTGCGAGTTACCTCGGTTAGATTATGTTTGTTTCGCTATTATGGTTTAAAGCTTTACAGACTAGCGAAATTTGCGCCGCAGACTTTAAATGCGAAAAAGGCGTCAAATTTGACGCTCCGCCCTACTCTATCCCGCCCAAAAGCGGCACGAAAAGGCACACGTCAAGGGCTTTTTGCGTTATCTCGCCGCTAGAGTCTTTTGTAAATTTGACGATAAACTGCTTGCCGTTTTTTTCGATAGGAGCTACTAAAATGCCGCCGTTTTTTAGCTGGTTAAAAAGCGTCTGCGGCACATGCTGCGCCGCTGCTGAAAGCAAAATGCGGTCGTATGGCGCGTAGCTTTTCCAGCCGACGTTTCCGTCGTCGAATCTCACGTGGACGTTGCGTATTTCAAGCGCTTCGAAGCGTTTTTTAGCCTCGGTTGCTAACTTTTCAATGCGCTCGACGCTAAAAACCCTGTGCGCCAAATGCGATAAAATCGCCGCCTGATAGCCGCTGCCGCAGCCGATCTCTAGGACGTTATCCGTATCCGCGTTAAGCTCTAACGCTAACGTCATCTTAGCCACCGTTAGCGGCGAGCTGATCCATTAATTGCCCTGAATGGGCTGGGCGTCTAGCCCGTACGCGCGGTGCGCGACGGGAGCGAATATCTCGCGCGGAGTGTCGCAAAGAGCCTTATGAAGCGGGGGCGTCAAAGTAAGTATATCGCTGATCTCATCAGCCATAGCAACGCATTTTGATTTTTCAAGAGCGGTCATAAAAGCCCCAAATTTCGTTTGGTTTCAAGGATTAGGTTTGGGTCGAATTTAGCTTCTTTTGCAAATTCACCATTTGGCAAAAACACGCCCGAAAACTCCAAATCAAGCGAGCTTGCGGCTACGACGTAGCAGCTGTTAGCAAGCGCTAGAGCCTTGCAAAGCGTAAAATACGCGTCCTCGCGCGCCTTGCCCCACATCGCGGGTACCAGGATGATATCGCAGCCTTTTAGCTGTGCCCAAAGCTTGGCAAATCTAAGCTCAAAGCAGATTAAAACGCCGATTTTTAGCCCTTTAAAATCAAACGGCTTTACTGCCGACTCGTCTCCCGCAGCAAAAATTTCGTGCTCTAAATTTGGGCGAAAAAGCTTTGATTTATTTTGCGTGTAAAAGACGTTTTGGCTGTTTAGCAGGATAAATTCGTTGTAAATTTCGTTTTTTTGCGCCTGCGTGATCGAAATTTGCGCGAGTCCTTTGGCGCGGTTTAGGCTCGTTAGGTGCGTTAGTCCAAGGAATTTATCGGGATTTAGCGCTTCTTGTAGCGCTTCAAAAAGTATAGCGTCAAAGCTACCGATCGAGCCGCCAAGCATTGCTCGGTTTGCCCCGCTAAAAAATCCGTCGAAGTCATACCCGCTCACGCATAGCTCGCTAGCTAAGATGACCGAATTTTCGGGCGCTGCAGCGATTTTTTCTAGTAGTTCGTCCTGTCTTTGCCGGCAAGTCGGCGCAGTTAGGACGATAGGACATAAATTTGGACTAAAAGTCGTCAAAACTGATGCTTCCTTTGCTGTAATTCGTCACCTTTGCTTCAAAGAAATTTGATTTCTGGTCGTTAAATTTAGCAAAATCATCGACCCATTTGATCGGATGAGGGACGTTGTAGCGGCGTTTTAGACCGATCGCGACTAGGCGCTGATCGATGAGGTAGCGGATGTACTGCTCGATGATATCG
>CAUQRE010000087.1:0-5226 GCA_963520315.1 uncultured Campylobacter sp.
ATTTAAGATTACAAAATTAACCAAAATAATATAAATTATTTCACTTTTCACTCCGTGAAAAAAACGTGAAAAGTTACGTTTAATTTCAGTCTTTTTTGAGTAAATTTGACGCAGTTAAATTTGATCGGCACGACCCGCATCTTTACGGCGTGAATGATTTTGGTATAAATTGAGAGTCGTAAATAGAGAGTTAAATTTGACGCTCAAAGATAGGTATAAATTTAAAAACGGCGCAAACTCGTCACATGCGCCGTCAAGGGGTAAAATTAATCAAAACCGGCGACCAAAGCGCCGCCTAAAATCAGTCAAATAGCGAATTTACGCTTTCGTTATGATACACGCGTCTGATCACTTCGCCAAAAATCGGAGCTACGCTGAGCACTTTTATCTTTTCGTTTTCCTCGCGTAGCGGTATCGTGTCGGTCACCACTAGTTCGTCTAGCGCGCTATCTGCGAGGTTTTCGTAGGCTTTGCCCGAGAGCACCGCATGCGTGCAGCACGCTATTACAGAGGTTGCGCCGCGCTCTTTAAAGACTTTTGCCGCCTTTACTATCGTGCCGCCAGTGTCGATCATATCATCGACTAGTATCACGTCCTTGCCTGCTACGTCGCCGATTACGTTCATTACTTCGCTTTCGTTAGCTTTTTCGCGGCGTTTATCGACGATGACGATGTCGAGATTTAGGGCTTTTGCGACGCTTCTAGCGCGCGCGACGCCGCCGATATCGGGGCTAGCGATGATTGGATTTTTGAGATTTTTGTTTTTTATGTGGTCGTTAAAGATGATCGAGCCGTAGAGGTTGTCGACTGGGATATCAAAAAAACCCTGAATTTGACCCGCGTGAAGGTCGATCGTGACGACGCGGTCGATGCCCGCCGTTTGCATCATATTTGCCACGAGCTTTGCCGTGATAGGCACGCGAGGAGCAGCCTTACGGTCTTGGCGCGCGTAGCCGAAATAAGGCACCACAGCCGTTATCGAGCTAGCCGAGCTACGCTTAAGCGCGTCGGTTAGGATCAAAAGCTCCATCAAATTTACGTTTGCGGGCGCGCAGGTAGGCTGGATGATAAAAATATCCTTGCCGCGCACGCTCTCGCCGATCTGCACGCTGATCTCGCCGTCGCTAAAGCGTTTGATCGTAGCTTCGCTAAGCGGAAGCGATAAATAATGCGAAATTTTCTTTGAAAACTCTACGTTTGCGGTGCCCGAAAAGATTTTGTAACCTCTCATAACGATTTGCCTTTGTGAAATTTTTGTTCAATTTTACCGAACTAAAACTTAAATTCGTAGATTTTGCGGCTAAATTTGAGATTTTTACGTAGCCCTAAAGCTTAAAGCCGAGATTTTGCGCAGGAAGTAAGCAGCCTTCTTTAGCGCTTTTAGTAGGCTTGGGTAAATTTGGCGGCTTCTCGGTCTTGCGGTCGTAAATTTTAGATTTTAGGCTGCAGTTTTGCGCAGGCGGCTAAATTTAAACAAAACCGCCTGCAAAAAAGCAGACGCCAAACGCATTTAGACCATAAAGCGGGCTGTGTTTGGCGTTTTTTGGATACTAGGCAAGTAAATCTAAAATTTTAGTTTTAATTTCGAACAAAGGCGGCAACGAAGCATTTTTCGCCGCGTTCACGGCTTTTAAAAATATAAAATTAGGCGGTTTTACGGCTGCGTACGCCAAATTTCGCGAAAAGCTAGGTCTTGCCCGCAGTATAAGCCAAGTCGGCAAAGCTAAAGCTAGCACAGCCAACAAACAAGGCGCAAATGAGCCGAGCAAGGCTGCGCGCGACAAAGCTTTGGCACAATTTCTCTCCTACGTCATGCCTTAGCCCGCAGTCCGGCAAAAATATCCGCAAGCGCGCTAAAAGCAAAACTGCACAAAAACTCTACCGCAAGCCACACTAAGCGCGGCAAAATACAAAACCCTGGCGCAAACTTACTGCGTCGCTCCCATCATCACGCTTGCGTATTCTCCTTGCTTAGCGTCCGTTTTTTCAGGTTTTTTGATCTCGATCCTGTTTTGATCTAGGCCCGCTTTGACCAGCGCGTCTTTTACTACCTGCGCGCGCGAGTTAGCTAGCTTTATTAGCCTTTCTTTTTCTACTTCGATACCCTTTAGCGCCGCTTCTCGTTGCGCTTTTTCGTCGCCGTCTTTGACGCCCGGAGCTAGGATCGCTAACGCGCCTGCATAGTCTTTGCCCGTTTGCGCCATAGTTTGAGCAATCTTAGCGTTTAGCTTTTCGTTTTTAAACGCCTCTTCATCGACGTCCGCGTACACGGGCGTTATGCTTAGCTTCATCTTAGGCTTTGCGCTCGTTAGCTTGATAAAGTCGCCTATCTTAGCCTGCTCGGAGACTATGAGCTCGTTACTAGCAGCCATAAAGTCGATCGTGCTTAGATCCTCGCTGCCTAGCCCCAGCGCGTTTCCCAAAAATCTAAACGGAGCTAGCGTAATATCGGCAAAAAGTTTTTTTACCGCCGCCCAGACGATGCCGCCGTATTTAAAATCAGGGTCGTTTAGATCGCCCTCTACCGGCAGGTCGATATTTATCTGATTGTTTTGATCGCTTAGTATCGAGATAGCAAGCGATAAAGGCAGGTCTACCGCGTCTTTAGACTCGACCTTTTCGCCCAGAGCTAGCGTGTCTAGATTTACTATATTGCTGCCTTTTAGCTTAGAGTCCGCAACCTCGTAGTTTAGGGTCAAATTTAGCTTGCCTTTTTCTATCTTATAGCCCAAAAACTGCCCGCTATACGGCGTCACGTCTTTTAGATCTATATCTTTAAAACCTAGTTTTATCTCGGTGCTTTTTTTAAGATCAAACGGCAGTAGCTTTAGCCCGATCTTGCTAAAGCCGCTCTTGCCGACCACGCCTTCAAAAGTACCCATCGTAGGGCGTTTTTGGTCTACTTCAAATAGCACGCCCTCAAGCTTAGCTATCCTCGTAGCAAAAGGCATAAATAGCGATGCATCCGAAAAATCCACCTCGCCGCCCTCGACTAAAATTTGCTTCACGGCAAATCCGAAATCGCCCTCTTTTTGGTCTTGCTTAGCGGCTTTAGCGTCGTTTGTTTTATGCTCGGTTTTTACCTCTTTTTTATCAATAGCGCTAGTTTTTTTAGGCTCGGCGTTTGCGGTTTTTTCGGTCTTGGCACCGTCTTTATTTTTTACGAGACGGCTTAAATTTAACTCGCGCTCCTTGTTTAAATGCGCCTTTAAAAACGGCGCGCTAAGAGTCACGCGCTCTAAATTTAAGAAATTTTTCGCAAACGAAATTTTAGAGAGTTTGAGGTTTTTAAAGGCAAAAACCTTATCACCGGAGCCGTCTGCAAGCTCGATATTTGCGATGTTTGCCTTACCGCTTACGGAGGCTTCCGCAGCATATTTTACGTTTATCTCGACGTTTAGTTCGCCGCTTTTTAGGCTCGCGTCCAGATAGTTTTTAGCGTAGGCGAAGTAGCGAGGCAGATTTGCGTCGTTTAGCTTTACGTCCGCTTCGATATTTAGGGGTTCTGGCGTGATTTTACCGCTAAAAGCCAAATTTAGCTTTTGCGAACTTTTCATGTCGATTTTGGCGCTCACCGGCGAAGCTAAATTTTCGCTGATATTTTGTAAATTTACGTTTAGTCCGTCAAATTTGTGCGCTATCTTTTGTCCCTCAAATATATGCGTCACGCCGATATCCGCACCCGTAACGGCAACGTTTTTGACGCTAAATTTAAATCCGCTCTTTGTATCTTGAGCGCTTTTTTGCTCGGTTTTTTTACTCTTTTTCGCGGCGGTTTTTTCTGCCGTTTTTTGAGATTTGGCAGGTTTTTTCGCGCTTTCGGTTTTGCTTTTGGCACTTGATTTTTTAGCGGCTGTTTTTTCGCCGTTTAGTCCAAGCTCGCTAATAGCGCTAAGCTCGCCGTTTTCTTTTAGCTCGGTTGTAAATTTAGGCTTATTTATGCTGACGTTTTCGATGCGCAGCGCCGTTTTGGCTAGATCTAGATCCGCGTCCTTCACGCCGATTTCAGCGACGGCGGCGATCTCTTTATTTTTAGTTTTTAGCGCGATTTTTTGAGCTTTTATTTCGTCGATAGAAGCGGTACTGGCGTTATTTTCCAGCGTAAATTTAGGTGCGTTTATGATGAGCTTTTCTAGGCTTGCCGCGCCGTTTTTACCGACCGGGGCGGAGGCTGCGTTAAGAGTTAAATTTTTTAGGCTAGCTGCGATATTTTGCCCGTTTATTTTCGCACCAAGCTCGCTTGCGTTTGCGTCTTTTAGCTTTATCTCGCCGACGCTTTTTTCGGTCAAATTTATACCGCTAACGCCTAGGGTTTTTAGCGCTGCAGACGCGTTTGTATCGCCCTTTTCGTTCATATCGGCCTTCAAAGCGACGCCGCTTAAATTTAGCATGTTTAAATTTGCCTGCGCCTCGCCTTTAAAGCTCGTATTTTTAAATTTTATCTCGCCGATATCGGCTGCGAAGCTCCTTTTTTCACTAACGTCGGCATTTATCTCGATGGCGGGCAGATCAAGCTCCTCTAGGCTCAAATTTTGCCCGTCTAGCTGCGCCTCAAGCGACTTTAAATTTAAAGCTGCGTTTTTTAAAGCAGCCTTGATAACGCCGCCGTCCGCGCTTAGTTCGTAACTAGTTTTCGCATTTATAAGCGCGCTGTTTATGCGCAGATCTTGCGTGTCGATGAAGCTAAGAGCGACGGGGCGGACGTTAAAGTCGTTTAGGCTAAGCTCGCCGTAAACGCGGAGCGGAGCGAGGTCGACCCCACCTTGCCAGTCTAGCTTTTGCGCTAGCGTGGAGTTTGCGTCGAAAACATGCTTGCCCGCGCTATTTTGCTCGGTATTTATGCCTGAGATTTCGTAGTTTATGCCCTCAAATTTGGCGCTAAAAGGCTGTTTTAAACTCTCGTCCGAGTAGGCAAACGAGCCGCCGATTATTTTTGTGCTGTTTAGAGCGAAATTTATGCTGCTAGTTTCGTTATTTTCGGTGCTAGTAGCGTTTGATTCGCCTAAAAACGTAGCTAAATTTAGCGTGCCGTTTTTATCTCTAGCGATATTTACGCTTGGGCTTTCAAGGCGCAAGATATCGACTTCTGCTAGCTTTTTAAAGAGCGAAAAAGGCTTAAGCTTGATGTCGATTTGCTCCGCGCTAAAAAGCGGCGCTGTCGTATTTAGCTCAGGACGAGTAACGTTTAGCTCGAAGGTAAAGGGGTTAAATTTAGCCTCCGCCACG
>CAUQRE010000088.1:0-5226 GCA_963520315.1 uncultured Campylobacter sp.
GATGATAAGCATGATAGCAACCGGATAGATGGCTACTAGTACGGGGATCGAGCCCTTGATGATGGTCGTAAGGCCGAAATTTGCCACACCAAAACCGATCAAACACCACGCCGCGACCCAAATTTTATATTTTACGCGTCCGTCCGTTAGCTCCTCGAAGTACTCGCTAGCAGAGCTGATGAGACCCAGCGTCGTAGTAATGCAAGCTAGAAAAAACGCCGAACCCAGCACCAAAACGCCCGCCTTGCCGAAATAATAGCCGCTAATGCGAGATAGCAGCTCGGCTCCGTTTATCTCCGGCGCGTCTTTAAAAAGCTCCGCCGACGTCGCGCCGAGGTAGCCCAGCATCAAATAAATCGCCATCAAAATCACGCCCGCCGTCATGCCGGCTTTTATCGTCGATGAAACCAAGTGGCGCTCGTCTTTTACGCCCACGGTTCTGATAGCGTTTATCACGATGATACCAAAGGCAAGCGATGCTAACGCGTCCATCGTCTGATAGCCCTCTACAAAGCCCTTGGCCGCGGCGTGTTGCGCGTACTCTCCGCTAGGAGCGGCAAACTCGCCTATCGGGAAGAAAAACCCCGCCCCAAAAAGCAGCAAAATCAGCGCCAAAAGTAGCGGAGTGAGGTATTTGCCGAGCAAATCGACTAGTTTTGAAGGATTTAGGCAGATGTAATAATTTAGCGCAAAATACGCCGCCGAGTAAAAAAACAGCCAAATTTGCAAATTTTCGTGCGCGATAAAAGGCTTAACCGCGATATCAAAGGGCATGTTTGCCGCGCGAGGTATCGCAAAAAGCGGCCCGATCGTAAGGTATAAAAGCGCGGTAAAAAGCACCGCAAATACCGGATCTATACGGCGCACTAGGCTTTGAAGCCCCTTTGCTCTAGCGATGGCCGCTACGCCAAGCACCGGCAAAAGCACTGCCGTGGCGCAAAAAAACATGATCGCGACGTAAAAATTCTGCCCAGCTTCTCGCCCCAAATTCGGCGGAAAGATGAAGTTCCCCGCGCCGAAAAACATCGCAAAAAGCGTGAGCGAGATGACTAAAAACTGATTTCTGCTAAGATTTTGTTTCATTTTCGCTCCGTTTCGGATTTAAATTTGACAGATTGTATTTGGATAAAGTTGAAATTTCGTTGATTTTGGTTAAATTCGCCGATTTTTCGCGCTTGCGTGTTTCGATTTGAAATTTAACCGCGCGGCGAGAGTAAAATTTAAACATTTTAAAGTATAATCGCGCAAAGGAAAAATATGGCGAAAATAAAGACGGTATTTGAGTGTCAAGCCTGCGGCAATCAGCAAAGTAAATGGGTCGGCAAATGCCCTCAGTGCGGGGCTTGGGATAGCTTTTTAGAACTAAACGCGCAGCAAATCGAGACGCTAAAAGAGATCTCAAAAAGCTCCGCAAAACCAAGCCTCGCAAAGCAAATCAGCGAGATCGAGATCGAAAAAGTCACGCGCATCAGCACGCAAAATAGCGAACTGGACCTGGTTCTTGGCGGCGGCGTCGTGGAGGGCTCGCTGGTGCTGATCGGCGGTAGTCCCGGCATCGGCAAGAGCACCTTACTACTAAAAATCGCGTCAAATTTTGCCGCTCAAGGCAAAAAGACGCTATACGTAAGCGGCGAAGAGAGCGCGAGCCAGATCAAAATGCGAGCCCAACGCCTAGACGCGGTAATCGACTCCATACAGACGCTTTACAGCGAAAAAATCGCCTCGGCACCGGGCTCCGTATCGCAGGTGCGCGAGATTACATTTGAGCTCATGCGCCTAGCCAAAAACGAAAATATCTGCGTCTTTATCATCGGGCATATCACCAAAGACGGCTCGATCGCGGGGACTCGTATCTTGGAGCATATGGTGGACGTGGTGCTGTATTTTGAGGGCGACTCCAGCCGCGAGCTGCGTATGCTGCGGGGTTTTAAAAACCGCTTCGGCTCGACTAGCGAAGTGGGGATTTTCGAGATGAGCCAAAACGGGCTAATCAGCGCCAACGACGTCGCGGGTAAATTTTTCACGCGAGGCAAGGCTACTAGCGGATCGGCGATCACTATCACGATGGAGGGCTCGCGCGCTCTTAGCGTCGAGATCCAGGCGCTCGTGTGCGAGAGCGCGTATCCTAAGCGCAGCTCCACGGGTTTTGATAAAAACCGCCTAGATATGCTGCTAGCGCTGCTTGAGCGCAAACTAGAGATCCCGCTGGGCCACTACGATGTTTTCATCAACGTGAGCGGAGGCGTCAAGATCGGCGAAACGGCGGCCGATCTAGCCGTAGTCGCGGCGATTATCTCCAGCTTTAAAAACCGTCCGATCAGCAAAGAGAGCGTATTTATGGGCGAGCTTAGCCTAAACGGCGAGATTCGCGAGATATTTAACCTCGATCAGCGCCTAAAAGAAGCCAAAACGCAGAAATTTAAAAACGCGATCGTGCCCTCTAAGCCGCTTGATGCGCAGGGGCTAAAATGCTTCGTCGCGGGCGATATCACGCAGGTTTTGGAGTGGATGTAAATTTTGGTTGCAAAAACCCGCACCGCAAAAACGCAAAAGGAAAAATATGGAAAATCTAAAATGGAAGCTCTCAAAAACGCTAAAAACGGCGATGAGGCAAAAGGATATAGATACTTTTACGCTAGCTAAAATCGCCGAGGAGACCTACGCAAAGGCTCATGCGGACGGCGTTTTAGACGTAAGACAAGAAGTTTTTAAGGTTATCGACGAATACGCGAGCGAGGTAAATTTAGAAATCTTAGACCTCGTTTGTAAAATTTTAGGCTCTAGCGTTAAATTCGGCGACGGTGGAGATTTTTAAATTTGCCGCGACTTAAATTTGCTTCAAAAATTTAGCCCGATACAAAAGCCTAAAACGCTCAAATTTACGGTAAAATCAAAACCGAAATAAACGCAAAAACGGCAAAACTTGAGACGTTTAAATTTTACGCATACTCGGCAAAAATGCAGATACGGGCGGCAAATTTTACATAACTAGCCGGCCAAAAAAGACTACAATCGCCTTTTGCGCAATAAAGCTCGGCAAAAGACGCCGTTTTTAGCAGTTTGCAACAGTCGTAGCCAAAAAAACAAAAGCGGCAGAAATTTGCAAAAAAAATCGCGCCGCAAAATTAGGCTAGTTGCAGCTGCAAAATGCCGTAAAAAGCAAAAATTAGGAACAAAATGTTTGGTTATATTAGGTTTATCTTAGCGTATTTCGTGTTGCTATCACACGTTGGTATAGGACTGGCGGGCAAAAATATCGGCGTATTTGCCGTCGTGATTTTTTATATCCTAGCAGGACTCGTCACATCAAAGGTTTTTATCAAAATCGCACCGAAAAACGCACAAATAAGCTACTTCATAAAAGATAGATTTTTACGCATTTATCCCGCATTTTTCTTTGCGTTTGCACTGACGGTACTATTTTTTTGCGCGACGTCGTATCTGCAGCCGCATTTTAATGCAAAAAACTTGCTCCTAAATGCGCTTATCGTGCCGCTAAATTACTTTTTTTGGCTCGATGTTTCCGTCATAGACGCGCCCGTGGGGCTAAATTTTATCATACCTCCCGCGTGGTCGCTAGGAGCGGAGCTTCAGGCCTACGCCCTACTCCTGCTAGCGATCAAATTTAGACGGCTGGGCTACGCGCTAGCCACCGGCTCGCTAGGCGTTTACGCGGCGGCGAATTTGGGCTTTATAAATGCCGATATCTACGGATATAGGCTTGTTTGCGGCGTATTTTTTATGTTTTACACGGGATTTTTAATCTATCAAAAAGAGTTTGGCAAGCTCGCCGTTTTTTACGCGGCCGTAGCGGCGCTAGCTGGCTATCTTTTTTACTCGCACAAATTTAGCGCCTTTGGCGTAGAAACGGCAACCGGCTATCTAGTCGGAGCTGCAGTCGTGCTAGCACATGAGAGGTTTAAATTTAAGCTTAAATTTAACGATATCGCAGGCTCGCTTTCATACGCGATTTTTATCAGCCATTTTCTTTTTATTTGGCTTAGCGAATTTTGGCTGAGGGGCGTAAATTTAGCCTTCGTGACGGTCGGTTCGGTTGCGTTTGGATTGATTAATTTCTATCTAATCGAACGAAAAATAAACAAAATAAGATTTAAAAAACGAGTTTAAATTTCCAAAATTAGACCGAATTTTAGATTGCAGTAATTTCAAGCGTTTGCGGATTTTGTTTGCTTTTGTAGACGGCTCGCTGAGGGCTACGCCGCTTTTTATCTAGCCTAAATTTAGGGCTATTTGGCTTAATACGTCGCAAGCCGTGAATACGCAAAAAACTACTTAAGCAGCGGCATATCTTAGACGCCGATTTGCGGCTGATGGAGCCATACAAAAATCGCATTTTAGGCGGTTATTTTAAGCCTTTAAAATTTACGGACATTTATACTCGGGTCTAAATTTAGGGCAATAGCGCCTTATTTAAATACGACCGACGGGCTATTAAAGGTTATTTTTATGCGCCGCTATTTTAAGACAAATTTTACGAAAATCTAGCAAATGCCGATTTGTCCGCTTTAATACAAAGCTTCTAAACACACTCAATCTAGCATATTGACGCCGGCATAGGCCGTCTAAAGCGGTTAAGCGCGCAGATGCGTCGTTTGCCGTATCGCGCGGGTTGGAGCCAAATTTTAGTAGTAACCGTAAATAAAAGCTCGCCCGCCGACGCAAAAAATCGGCGGATAGCCTCTAAAATTTGCTTTAAAAAACGGTAATTTTACATAAAATCCGTGCCGACAAATATTTTTTAAATCCTTTGCCGGCCGTCAAATTCAAAACGACGAACAAAGGTAAAATACCAAAATCGCTCCAAATATCGGCAAATTTTACGCGAGGCAAAAGCATCTACGTATATAGTCGGTTTAAAATTCGCAAAGTTTACATTCTATCGTAGTCGTCGCTGATGCGTACGATATCATCCTCGCCCAGATACTCGCCCGTTTGTACTTCGATGATGATGAGATCGGTGTTTGCGGTATTTTCTAGGCGGTGGATCTGCTCTTTTTTTATATAGATGGACTCGTTTTGCCTTAGCGGCATCTGGCTACCGTCTATCGTTACCAGCGCTTCGCCCTCGACGACGACCCAGTGTTCGTTTCTTTTAAAATGTTTTTGCAAGCTCAGCCTTTTGCCGGGTTTAACCAATATCTTTTTCATCTTGTAGCCGCTACCCTCGCCTAGCACCTCAGAGCTGCCCCACGTACGGTATACGCT
>CAUQRE010000089.1:0-5226 GCA_963520315.1 uncultured Campylobacter sp.
AAGCTATCTCAAAAAGCAAATATAATTTTATCCAGCTATACCGATTTGCTAAAAAGGAGAAATATCATGGGCGACAAAGAACTACAAAATTTGTGCGAGCAAATTTGGGACAAATATGAAAAAGAGCTTCAAATTTTAATTAGCTATAAAAAGACAAAAATAGATAAACTGTATGATTTTATAATAAATACTTTAAAAAGCAATGATATGCCGCTTTATACAAAATACAGTATAAAAACTAAGAGTACCGAAAATATGTATAAATTCATATACAACAAAACACCTGAAGTCGCCCACAAGGATGACGAATATGCTATAAATTTGGGTATAGAGAAATACGATAATTATATTTGGTTTGGGTACTATTCTGACACAGACTACAATAATAACGAAAAATTAAAAAGCCTATATAAGATGATCTTTCCAAGCCAAAAATTTCAAAGAACCAAGACGATAGAAAAATTCAATATAGCAAATTTAAAAGAAAATGACCTGGAGTCAAAATTTAAAAATACATCAGAAATAATACTAGCAAAAATAAAAGAATTCGACAACAAGGTAGAAAAGGCCCTCAAAAAACTTCAAGGGCAAAAGCCGTAAGCTCACGCAAAACAAATAGCAAAAGTATCCGGTTTAGTCATCTTTTTAATATTTTCCTTCGCCATAAACAGCTCCTTAGCGCCGTAAATTTGCAAAGTGTGATTGATAAACTCAAACTCAAGCTTTTTGTGCGCACAGTTTACGTCTAGGTTTTTGGCTAAAGCTAGGATAAAGCTTAACCAGCGCACGACGTTTTCGCTAGGCAGCAGATCTTTAAACCGCTCAAATTCGCTAGAGCTTTTTTTGCCGTTTTGAGCGATGATTGCGGCTATGAGGCATTTTTGCGCATGCGAAAAGCCGTAGTTTAGCGCGTTTAACACAAAAAACGCCGAGCTAGCGTGCTCGCCGTAAAATCCCAAGCACTGCGCCACGTCATGTAGCTTAGCCGCGACCGCCAGCTCGCTCTCGTATCGCCCGCCAAGCTCATGCAGCGGCTCTAGCGCGGCAAAAATATCTTTAGCGTATTTTACGATAGTTTTGTTCTCGCCGAGTAAAAACCTATCCTGCAAACTCCTCACGCTCGGGTTAAAATTAGGCGGAAATTTGCGTGTCGGACGCAAAATATCGCTTAAAAATACGCCCTCTCTAAAGCCCGCGCCGCTAGTGTAGATATTTTGCGCGCCTAAAGTCTCGGCCGCGCTTAAAAAGATGAGCGCGCCCTCTCTAATCGTATCGAAGCGATCTTTTTTGATGCCGAATTTCCCAAGCTCCAGCACGCTTGCTTGCGAGATACTCTCGATAAAGTTCTTGTGATTTTGCAGTTTATAAGCAAAATTATGCACCGTTTTTAGAGGATAATTTTGCGACGACATTATCGCTGAAGATATCGCGCGCAGGCTGCCGCCGATGGCTACTAGGTTTTTGCTTTTGAAATTTTTAGGCAAGCTTTTTAGCGCGTCTTTGATAAACGGCTGCGCGGCGCTTAGATTTTTTTTATCAAAAAATAGCTCCTTTAGCCGCACCGTGCCTAAATTTAAAGATGCAACGTCTATTATCTTACCGCCGCTAACAAGCGCAAGCTCGGCAGAGCCTCCGCCGATATCAAGCGTGACGAACTCCTCTAGCGACTCAAGCAAATTTAGCGCCGCCACGCCGCCGTAAACCGCCTCGTCTTTGCCGCTAACGACCTTTAAATTTAGTCCTAGCTCGCGGCGCACGAGCGATATTAGCTCGCCCGCATTAGGCGCGTCGCGCAGAGCTGAGGTGCCCATAGCAAAGATTTTTGCGCATTTGTAGGCCTTGGCGATATTTTTAAATTCGCTAAAAGCCTCGAAAGCCTTTTGCATAGACCTCTCGCCGATCGCGCCGCCGTTTTCGTAAGCGCCCTCGCCAAGGCGCACCTTCATCTTAAACTCGCCCACGACGCTAAAAGCATAACGCGAGCTTTTGTCAAATATCACCATTCGCATCGAATTTGAGCCCAAGTCTATGACGGCGGTTCGTTTTGCCATTTATCTGCCTTTGTTTGTTTTATTTATCGGTAGCCGCAAGCTCGAGACGGCGCCGCTACGGCCGTCCGTGCGGTTTTTGATAGATACGGTTCCGCCTAGAGCCTGCGCCGCGCCCTTGGCTAAAAATAGCCCAAGCCCCGCTCCGCTTTTATCGCCGAAGCGCTTAAACGGCGCAAAAAGGTCCTTGCTCTCGTCGATGCCGCAGCCCTCGTCTACGATCTCGATTATAAACTCGCCGTCGTTTAGGAAAGATCGTAGCGTAACGACCGAGCCGGCGGGGGAAAATTTGATCGCATTTTGAACGAAATTTTGGATAACGTGCGTCAAAAGCGTCGTTTGAAGCGTCATTTTTAGGCTAGAGGGCGCAAACTGGGTCGCTATATCCTTGCCCTCGCCGCGGGCTAAAATTTTAAAATTATTCGCCGACTGCTTCAAAAACTCAATGACATCGGTAGGTACGGCCTCCTCAAACTGTGCGCCCTCCTGCCGCCCGATCTCCAAAATAGATCCGATCATTTTATTCATCTGATCGATGGCTTCGTTGTTATTTTTGAGCGTTTCTATAT
Organism: uncultured Campylobacter sp.; assembly: GCA_963520315.1. GTDB lineage: Bacteria > Campylobacterota > Campylobacteria > Campylobacterales > Campylobacteraceae > Campylobacter_A. The sequence continues at coordinate 2,618 of CAUQRE010000089.1, forward strand.
ATTTTTCGCTCTCGCGCGGCTTTATTAGCGTGACTTCGTTTTTTGTTTTCATTACCGCAAGCGGCGTTTTTAACTCGTGCGCGACACCGACGAATAGCTCCTTTTGATAAAGTACGAAAGTTTGAATCCGCTCGATTAGGCGGTTTAAGCTTTTGCCTAGCGGCTTAAATTCCGGCGGCAGCTCCTCAAGGCTAATCGCCTGCAAAAATCTCTCGTTTAAATTCGTCATTTTTTTGCTTAAAATTTTAATCGGAACCAGTAGCATGCGCGACAAAAATAGCGCATAAAAAAGCACTAGCAAAATAGAAGTGGCGTTTACGACGATGATATCGATTAAAATTTGATCTATGAGCTTGCTTTGCAGCGTAGTTTCTTTAGTTAGCGCGATGCTATCGTCCTGAGTATAGGGATAAAACAGGGTTAGATAGCTCTTTTTGCCCAGGCTCTCAGTTATAAAATAAGGCGCTTTTGTCTCGCCTTTTACAAGCTTAACGCGCGTAGGGCTATCGTTTAGCGTGGAATACTCGAAAGGATTTTTAAGTCTAGCTAAATTTGCGCTCGTAGATAAAATTTTAGCTTCGTAAGCGAGCGATTGGGAGATATTTTCGTAAATAGTAACCTTGATATACTGATATAAAAGGACGGAGATGATGAGAATTAGCATCGTAGAGGCCGATGCTAATTGCGCTATAAACCTAAGTCTTAGGCTTTTTTGGGAAAGCAAAATCTATACCCGCGTCTTCTGACCGTCTCGATAGTCGAGATATTTAGCGGCTTATCCATTTTTTGGCGGATTTGATTTATCGCTACTTCGATGACGTTTGGAGTTACTAGCTCAGGCTCCTCCCAGATCGCATCTAGCAGCTGCTCTTTACTAACGATCTGGTCGCTGTGACGCGCAAGGTGAGTTAGTACTTCAAACGGCTTGCCTTTTAGTTCGATATCTTGGCCTAGATAGGTGATTTTTTCTTCGTCCGGATCGATGATTAGATCGTCTATTTTGATGACGTTAGTACCGCCAAAACGCAAGCGAGCCTCGATCCTGGCGACTAATACGTCAAAATCAAACGGCTTTTTGATGTAATCGTCCGCGCCGATTCTAAAGGCTTTTACTTCGCTTTCTTTATCGTCTTTTGCCGATATTACGACGACGGCGGTGCGCGGAGATTTGTGTTTTATTATGTTGATTAGATCCACGCCGTCGCCGTCCGGGAGCATCCAGTCAGTCAAAACCAAGTCGTAATTTCTAATACCGATATAATACTCGGCATCCTTGAAATTCTCCGAGCTGTCGGTTTGATAACCAAACTCCTGCAAGCCCTCGGCGATGGTTTTGTTTAGAGTTACCTCGTCTTCAACTATTAAAATTCTCATTTTTTTCCTTCTATGAAATTTGACGCGATTGTATCATAAATTAAGCGAAATTTCAAGATACTTTAAAAAAAATTTAATATTTAAACTCAGCTCTTGCGCCTACCGTAGCATTTTTGACGATCTCGATTTTTAAAATTTCCATTTTTAAAAAGCTAAGCGAGCTAAATTTTTCCTTCAACTTTTTCGCGCAAATTTCAAGCGAGCTCTCCACGGTGCCAAATTTCTCCCGCGCATAAATTTTCTCGATAAAATTTATCATTTCCACGTAGTCTATAAACTCGCCGCTCTCAAATTCCGCGCTCACTCTTACCTTCTGCGGCCTCACGCGCTCAAAATCAAGCAGCCCAATGATCGTGCTAAATTCGTAATCTTTGATAATCGTCGTCAAATGACGCGCTTTTCTTGCCCGGTTATTAGGCGTTTGATGTTTGGCAGGTGCTTGTAAACGACCAAAAACGCGATCAAAAATATCGGCGCATAGGAGTCGATGCCGGGAATCTGGGGCTGCAACGCAAAAGTCGCTACGATAAACGCCGCAAGCGCGGCTAGCGAGGCAAGCGATGAGATTTTAAGCAACTTGCCCACGACAAACCAAACCCCAAGCGCGGTAACGATCTCAAGCGGCAAAAAGACCGCTAAAACGCCAGCTCCCGTGGCTATGCCCTTTCCGCCTTCAAATTTTAAAAACGGCGAGTAGCAGTGTCCGAGCACCGAAAGTACCGCCATCGCCCAAAGCGTCGCTGGAGCTAGGCCTAAAAACTTTGCGATTAAAATCGGCAAAACGCCCTTTAAAACGTCGCAAACGACGGTCAAAATCGCGATCTTTTTGGCGAGTTTGGGGTCTTTTTGCTTTAGCACGCGCAAGACGTTGGTCGCGCCGATGCTGCCGCTACCTTCGCTTCTGATGTTCACTCCGCCGAAGATATAAGCCAAAATCACGCCCGAGGGGATGCCGCCTAGCAGATACGCCGCGGCGTAAGCTATCAAATTTTCGTTCATTTTTTATCCTGATTTTTGTTTCGATTTTGCAATATTAATTAAATTTGGCTGATTTTTTGATAAATCGGTTGTTTTAAAGGGCAATAAATTTGTAAATTTGACACGCCAAGGCCTGTGCCTTTAAGATGCTAAATTTGGTATTATGAGTTAGATTTCTTTGCGCAAAAAACAACCGTTTGATGTTGTTTTTTGCTTTATTGTAAATGGGGTGGGGGCTTGAATGGCGCTCTGCTAGC
>CAUQRE010000090.1:0-5199 GCA_963520315.1 uncultured Campylobacter sp.
TCCGCCGCCTGCGCGCTAAGTGCCGCACAAAGGCATGCTGCGCCAAATGCAAGCGTCCTTTTTTTCATCTTTGCTTCCTTTTGATTTTGCCGGGCTTATCGGCAAAATCGCTCAAATTTGATTATTTGCTGCCGTCCGGATTTAGTCCTTTTAGGATGTAGTCAAACTCTACGTCGCTAAGGTCGTAGTTCATAAATTTCTTATAAAACGCCTTAGTTTGGGCTTTTACGTCGACGTCTTTAAAGAGCTCCGGCTGAACGATAGTAGCCGCCCATAAAATTTGCAAAGCCGACTCCGCGCCGTATCTATCCCAGCTAAACACGCCTTTTGGGTTGCCGTAGACTTTTTTGTTTTTGATCGCTTTTAGCCCTGCAAATACGGGATCGGCGTAAATTTTCTCAACCGCTTTTTGATTGTCCGCGCCGCCGACGATTATGATATCAGGGTCTGCGGCCACGATCTCTTCAGCGGTGATTTCTATCATACTGCCCTCTTTTTGCACCGCGTTTTTACCGCCCGCGTATTTTACCCACGTGTCGATGATAGTTTTGGTGCCGTCGATTTTTAGCAAGTTTGCGCCACCAACGATGTGTAGTACTTTAGGGCGCGCGGCGTCGTCTAGTTTGCTCGTGCGCTCGGTAACTAGCGCGATGTTGGCATCTAGATTTTCGTTTAGTTCTTTTGCCTTGCTAGCCGCGTCGCCGCCGATGATCTGGGCCGTTAGCAGCACGCTTTTTTTCATATCGTCGTAGTCGCGAAATATCAAATTCGCCGCGCTAAAACCGTTTTTAGTAAGATTTTCTTGGAAATTTTTATTTGATACGACGACTACGTCCGGCGCTAGTTTAACTAGCTCCTCGATCTGGATGTCGTTGCCGTTTAGCGCGGCCGGCACCTCTGCGATGCGAGGATAAATTTTAGCAAACCACTTGTTTTTCTTGATCTGATCGGTCGTAGTTACGATCTTATCCGCGCCGCCTAGCACCAAGATCACTTGGTTGTTCGCGTGCCAGAGTGCGGCTATCTTTTGCGTTTGGGCGGGGATTTTGACCTCGTTGCCCGTCATATCGGTGATGGTTTTGACCTCGGCTCCTAGCGCGAAGACGGCGCTTAAAAGCAACGTCGTGAGAAATTTTTTCATCTTTTGCTCCTTGTGAAGTATAAATTTATAATATTGCAAAAATGCATATTAAAATTTGTGGAATATTACAGAAAAGCATATTAAAACAAGATATATTTTTTAAAATTTAATCAAGAAGCGAATTTAAAAGCTAAATTTAAGCAGCCCCGCCCGCGGTTTTGCAAGCGGGGCTAAAAATCACTCGTGGTGATAGTCGTCGTAGATAACCTTGTTTGTTTGGAATTTGATGCGTTTTAGCTCGCGAATACGCAAAAACTCATCCTCCTCGATCCTTTGGATCTGGATAGCGGCCTTAAAGGTCGGGGTCTTACTGATGAAGTCCCAGCCGTTGCTGGTTAGCTCGTTGCAGCAGCTCTCCCAGTAGTGGTAGGTCATCTGTATGACGCCGTCCGGGATGATGTCGGTGACGTCTGCTTTGATAACGATATAACCGTATCTGCTCCACGCTTTGATGAAATCACCTTGCTTGATGCCGTAGCGCTGGGCTAGCGCGGGATTCATCTCCGCGATTGGTCCGATACTGTCGCCGCCCTCTTCGATAGCTTTTGAGCGTCTAGTCATGACGCCGCCGGCGTACTGATAGACTTTACGCGTAGTTAGCAGCTGTATCGGGTACTCCGGATCGGTCGGCTCATCCACGCTGCCGGCCATCACTTCGTATTCAGGCGGTAAATTTACGCGCTTAGCAAACTCGGCTTTTGCCGGCTCGATATCTGCGACGCTCTTTACGTGCAAGCAAGGGATAAATTTACCTTTGCCGTCCGGTGTAAAGAATTTTTTGTCTAGATATAGGCTCTGTCCGCCCATGTCGTTTTCGTCAGGGCACGGCCAGTGCAGTCCGTGATACTTTTTGATGCGGTAGTAGCTCATGCCGCCGTATCTTCTAGGGTCGCACTTGCGTACTTCTTCCCAAATTTCTTCAGGCGAGTTAAAGTTAAATCCCTCGGTCGCTCCAAGCCTTCGAGCGATCTCGCAGATGATCCACCAGTCTTGTCTGGCGTCTCCCGGAGGCGTGATGACATGCTCGTTGTGCTGTACGCGGCGCTCGGCGTTGGCGTAGAGGCCTTCTTTTTCGCTACTTGCCACGCCAGGTAGCACGACGTCGGCTTTACGCGACGTTTCGGTTAGGAAGATATCCTGAACCACGTACATATCTACTTTAGAGATCGCTTTTAGGAAGTGGTTGGTGTTTGGGTCAGTCATAACCGGGTTTTCGCCCATCGTCCAGAAAAAGTGCACTCTACCGTCAAGGATGGCGTTTGGCACCTCTGTTTTATGGATGCCGATTTTACCGTCTAAGAAGCCTGGCTCTAGATGCCAAACCTGCTCGAACCACTCGCGCTGTTTAGGATCGGTTACCGAGCCTAAATTTGGAAAAATATTCGGCAACACGCCCATATCGCAGCAGCCTTGGACGTTTTCTTGTCCGCGTATCGGTAGGTCGCCGCTTCCTAGCTCGCAGATATTTCCCGTTAAAAGGAATAAATTTGAGATATCGCAAACCGCGCCCACGCCGTGGTTAAAGTGTGTGACGCCCATACCGTGCGTGATGACGGCCGGACGGATAGTCGCGTACATACGGGCCGCTTTTCTCACGTCCTCGGGATTTAGGTTGGTGTAGCTAGCGATGGCTTCAGGCGAATAGTCCTTGACCGCTTCGCGTACGTATTCCACGCCTTTGGTGCATTCGTTTACGAAGTCCCAATTAACCAAATTTTCCTCGAAAATAACGTAAAGAAGCGAGTTTATAACCGCGATGTTATGCTCGGGCGCTAGCTGCAAATGCACGTCCGCTCGGCTGGCAAATTCCGTTTTTATCGGGTCTATCACGATGAGCTTAGCGCCGCGGTTTAGCGCGCGCTGTATGTGCATCGCCGCGATCGGGTGGCCGTTTTCGGGGTTTGAGCCGATCATCAAGATACAATTACTATAAGGTCCGATCTCCGTGAAGCTGTTTGTCGCCGCTCCGTTACCGATTGTTTTGGCAAGACCTGCCACAGTCGGAGCGTGTCAAATTCTAGCGCAGTGATCGACGTTATTGGTGCCGATTACGGCGCGCATTATCTTTTGCGCGACGTAGTTGTCCTCTAGCGTACAGCGAGCCGAGTAGTTGCCTACCAGCGCGTCCGGGCCGTATTTTTCCTTGACCTCTTTCATCTTTGCGACGACTAGATCGAGCGCTTCGTCCCAGCTAGCCTCCTCGAGATCTCCGTCTTTGCTAAATACACCGTCTTTTTTGCGAATTAGCGGTTTTGTTAATCTATCAGGCGCCCCCACGTAGTCCCAGCCGTAAAAGCCCTTTAAGCACAGATTTCCCTGGTTTACGGGGTTATCCTGCACTCCAAGCGCGCTTCTTATCACGTTGTTTTCGACGTGAAGCTCGACCTGACAGCCCGTGCCGCAATACGGACATATGACTTTGCCGGTCTTCGTCATTTTTTCTCCTTTTTTATATGCAGATTTTGCATATTTATTAAATATGAAATATTTGCATATTTGTCCTTAAAAAATAATAAAAATCCTTAATACTTTAAATCAATATTTTGATTTAAGATTTTGTTAATTATTTTATTTAACGCATGGGAATATAAACCCCGATATATCGTTATTTTGGCTATATCGTATTATTTATGAATAAGAATAATTTGAGAGCTTTTATTAAGATTAGAATTTGTAATAGTATTAACACGGCTTAAAAAAATAGTTTAATACTTAATATAACTTAATTCGCCCGAAATATCCAAAATTCGGCCGCGAAATTTACGAGCGTAAATTTAGAAAACGCGTTTTGCGTCGCTATTTTAAATCCCGCAAAGCGCCGGAAACGATTTTACGGTTTTATTGCGCGAAGCAGGGTAGATTTGGTTTTAATGATTTTAAGCGTTTATTTTGATTTTCCGATGCACTAAAAGCTAAAGCCGAGCCAGATAATCTAGTTCGGCCGAATTTACCAGACACCGGGCGCGTATAATTCGCGCAAGAGTCGTCGCCTACGTAAATTCGGATCGATTTAGCCGCCGTTTAGACGGTAGATACGCGCTTTGCGGGCGCAAACGCAAAATTTATAAGTTAAAAAACGGCTCGGTCATACGGCAAAGCGCATTTGAGATCCGGCTGCACGCAAACTGGAGCCGTAAAATGCGCTCCGACCAAGGCAAATTCGTCAAAATCCGTGCGCCTTTTTTAGCTGCGGATCGATCGGCTTTTTCGCACCGTCTTTAGTCACGCTCACGTAGGTAGCGATCGCGGATGTCACGTGTATGCGCTCGCGAAAGCCCGCCGCATTTAGCCGCAGCGCCGTGACTTCGATCTTGGTTTTGATCGAGGTGTTACCCACGTCCGTTATCTTGGCGTAGCAGCTCACGACGTCGCCGACGAAAACGGGTTGTTTAAATATAATCTCTTGCATCGAGATCGTCACGACGCGCTCCGGAGCCACTTCTCGCGCGGCTTGAGCGCCGGCAAGGTCGATCTGGCTTAGTATCCAGCCGCCAAATATATTTCCAGCCGAGTTCGTGTCCTTTGGCAGCGCGACTTGTTTTATGCGCGGTTCGCCCATTCCTTCTAGCATTTCTTCCATTTTTATCCTTTCATTTTAGATTCGTAAATTTAGCGGCTATTTGCCGCGTTTGGCGTGCTTGCCCTCAAGTAAATTCACCGCGATTTCATCAAATTTGACATGTTTGCCCGCCGATAAAGCCGAATTTGCGCCGCGATTTAGCCCAAGCAAATCAAATTTGACTTTTTAATTTTACGCCAGAATTTAAATGCAAAGAACCCGGACTCACAGCAAATTTTGTAAATTTGCGGAGCGCGACGTACAAATTTGGGCCGCAAAACCCATATCCTGAAAATGCTAAACTCAGCGTCAAAAAGGTGCGGGTCTAGGCCGCTCGAAAAAGGCAAATTTGACGTAAATTTCGGGTCGAATTTGCATACCAAGCCGCTTAGTCTAGCGCAAATTTGCCTCGGGCTATTTCTCTTTCGCTTGCCATTTTTCCCATTCGCCGCTCTCGTCAAGCTCGTTTCCGATAGCTTTGTAGCGGGCGTAGTAGTGC
>CAUQRE010000091.1:0-5174 GCA_963520315.1 uncultured Campylobacter sp.
GCATAAGCCACGGTATAAGGCTCGCTGAAATTATATTTTTTCTTGCGCTCCTGCGTGATGCTTACTTGATTCATCGCTATGTCTGCTTTGCCTGCGTCAAATGCCGCGAGCATCGCATCCCACGGCGCGGTTAAAAATTCTGCCTTTAGCCCTAGCTCTTTTGCTAGTGCGCGAGCGATATCGACATCAAAGCCGGTAAGATTATTTTTCTCGTCATAGAAAGAATACGGCGAGTAAGTCCCCTCCGTGGCTATTACGAGCGTACCCTCTTTGAGCGTCTTAGCGCCTAAGGTAGCGGTGATCAGCGCTGTTGCGAGCAGGGCTTTAAATATTTTCATTGAATCTCCTTGAAATTTAGCTATCGCTCGCGCTGCGAGCAGATGCGCGATTATATCGTGCGGAATATATAATTTTTATTAAAAATTTTAAATTTTAGTAAGACGTGATACAAAATTTCGCCTGCATGACAAAACTTTAGCGTCATATATTTTTAAAATTTTGACAGAGGTGATTTATAAAATTTCAAGTTTATTAGGTAAAAGTATCGCAGGCGGAATTCGGCCTGCGATACAAAATAAAATTTGCAAGTATTTCGAGGCGATTTTTTGAGTTAGAAGCTAAAATTTTGCGCAAGCTAGACTTCTGCTTGCAGTTGCGAGCGCAAGAGAAGCAAAATCTCTCTCAAAAGCGCTCGCAAGATGATCCTTTTGAAAAAGACGAGCCGCTAGCGAATTTGCCCGCCTCCGCGGACGACGTATTTATAGGTCGTGAGCTCTCTCACCCCCATCGGCCCTCTGGCGTGCAGCTTTTGCGTGCTGATGCCGATCTCGCCGCCGAATCCAAACTCGCTGCCGTCGCTAAAGCGCGTCGAGGCATTGGCGTAGACGATCGCGCTGCCGACTTCGTTTAAAAACCGCTCGATGTTTGCGTAGTTTTCACTCAAAATTGCGTCCGAATGTCCGCTGGAATGCGCGTTTATAAAGCTGATCGCCTCGTTCGTATCCCGCACGGCGCGTACGGCTAGCACGAGATCCAAAAACTCGGCACCAAAGTCGCTCTCGCCTGCAAGTTTGACGTTTTTAGCGCCTCGCAGCTCCGACCCGCACGCATTAAAAAGCTCCGAACTCACGCGAAACTCGACCTCCGGCATCTCGCGCACAAGCCCCGGTAAAATTTCGCCCGCCACGCGCTCGTGTAAAAGCACGCACTCAACGGCATTACAGACGCTTGGACGCTGGATTTTGGCGTTTTTGATTATCTTTGCCGCCTCGCTCAAATTTGCGCTCTCATCGACAAAGATGTGGCAAACTCCCTCACCCGTCATGATGATCGGTACGGTCGCGTTTTGCGCGATAAAATCTTTTAAGCTCTTGCCGCCGCGCGGTATTAAAACGTCGATATACTCGCTCATTTTCGCCATGTGTGCTACGACTTCGCGTTCGGCGCTCTCCACGAGCTGCACTGCGCCCGTCGGTAAGCCGAATTTCGCCCCCGCTTCGTTAAATAAATTTACTAAAAAGATGTTTGAATTTAGCGCGCTAGCGCTGCCTCGCAGGATCGCCGCATTGCCGCTCTTTAGCGCCAAAGCCGCCGCATCGATGCTGACGTTTGGGCGGCTCTCGTAGATGATACCGAGCACCCCCAGCGGCACGCGCACGCGGCTGATTTGCATGCCGTTTGGATGGCTCCAGCCGCCTAAATTTTCGCCTACGACCTCAGCAAAGCCCGCCACCTCGCGCACGCCCTGCGCCATCGCCTTGATACGGGCGTCCGTTAGCCTTAGGCGGTCTAGCAGCGCCAAGCTAAGGCCCGATTTCTCGCCGTTTGCAAGGTCTTTGGCGTTTGCCGCTTTTATCGCGTCCTTTTGCGCGAGTAGCTCGTCTGCCACGGCGTTTAAAATTTCAAATTTAGCCCTGCTATCAAGTCTCAAAAGCTCGCCGCAAGCGGTCTTTGCACGCTTACAGATCTCTAAAATTTCGCTCATTTTTTCTCCTATTCGTATATTCTACCGATTTCAAGCAGTTCGCCCAGACTCGCCCAGCTAATATTTACAGCCTCGTTTTCATCCTCCGCGCCGCATTCTAGCAGGCTTTGCGGCGTGAAATTATACCATTGGTTGCCGCTTGGCGAAACTATGCCCAGCCATCTTTGCGGATCGTTTAGATCGCCGCTTGCTCGCATCCGCTCCAGCTCGGCGCACTGAAATTTTATGACGCTAAGCGCATACGTCGCGTCCTCTTTGGACGCCGAGTTTTTTCTAAGCGAGCTTAAATTTAACTCGGGATTAGTAAATTTAGCCGTCCAAATTTCATTTTGGGGCGGCTCTTTTATATCCAGCCACGCGGGGTTAAATTCGGCTCTTTTTGCCGTAAAGGCCGCCTCTAAAATCTCGCATAAAAGCTCAAAATCTAACCGCTTCTTTTCGCGCTCTTTTACGAGCTTTAAAAGTGCTAAAAGATACTCAAACAAGCTAGTTTGCGCCTCTTCGCCGCGCGCCGCGATAGCCTTGATCGCCTCGTAAAATTCAGCATAACTAGGGCTTGGTTTTTTATCCATTTTTATCCTTAAATTTACGAATAAAATCGCAAACTACGCCGGCAAACGCCGCAAAAATCGTGCCGATAACAAGGGCTACGGCAAGATTATAAAGCGCGCTGTCGTTTGCTAGGGCGTAGGCGTCAAATCGCACGTAAACGCCCAATCTGCCGCCCATCCCCTCAGGCGCAAAGAGTAGTCCGCTAAGCGCGAGAAAGCAAAATCCGCCGAGCAGGATAAAGCTTGCCGTAAGTTTGATTAAATTTACCCGCCTAAAATCCTCTTTGCCGTAGTTTAGGCAAAAAACGGCCGCGAAAAAACACAGCCAAAAACACGCGGCGCAGGCGTAAAAGGCTACGACTTCGATTTTTAATCCGTTTTTAGCCAAATCATCTAAAAACGGCGCGAAAATCCGCACGGCGCGGATAAAGTCCGTCCAAAAATTCGACCGCAAAATCTCATCCGAGCTCAAATTTAGCACCCAAACTCCAAGCGCGGCAAAAACTATAACGCCCAGCGCAAACGGCGTAGCGCACGCTAAAATCGCCCGAGAAAACAGGCTTTTGCGGGGCTCGCCTGTAGTAACCTGAACGAACTCGTATCTGGTTTTATCCATCTTTTTCCTTTAAATTTGCGAGTATTTTAAAGCATGCTTAAAAATACCGACTTAAAACCCGTCAAATTTGACGGTCGGCAAAATTTGCCCGCGAGACTTAGACGAATTTTAATCCATTGCTTTTTAGATAAAAATTCCGCCCCGCTAAGCAGGCGGCTGCTTTTGATATCCAAAAGTCCGCCTTTACGCCGCCGCTACCGTTTTGTATTTTCGCCTTTTTAGCAAGCTTTTTTATACTCGCGACTAGCTGCGTATATACGTGCGACATCTCGTAGTCGTCCGTTTCGTAGCTACCGCCTAGTTCGCCGTTTTCGTCTCTTAGGCTGACTGTTTTAGGATAGGCTAGTCGCAGGCCAAAGACGCCGTCCGGCTCAAAATACGCCGTGCTAAGCCGCTTTTTCTCATCGTTATAAAGCAAATTAAAAGGAGCTAGCGTAGCGCACGGCTTGGTGCTATAAAGTATCTTAACCCCAAGCGAGTCGTCAAAGTAAAGCTTATCCTCGCCGTCTATGAGATGTAGTCGCACCTCATCATCCCAAAGCTCGCTTGTCCGCCCGTTCTCGCGCAAGATAATTCGCTCGAAATACCTTTCGTAATCGCTAAAAACTTGCTCTTTGGGCGTAATCTTACTCTGCGTTTTTTCGCGTATGCGGTTGGCTAAAAATATGAAATCCTCCCTGCTAAAAACGTCGCGAAACTCGCTTGGAGTAATGACGAAATCAAATTTTTTCCACGAAAGCGCAAAATACATACTTTTTCCTTTCTGAACTGGCTTGCAATAGTCTTTATCCGCACTCATACTTTTTCCTTTCTGATTTAGCTTGTAGCGTTTTTAGCCGTAGGCTATAAATTTACGCGCTCTTTGCGAGCAAAGCGCAAAACTCGGCAAATCACGCCTTTTTAATCCATGCGATTTTTTCGCCCTCCGCGAGGCTAAAATTCTTAAATTTAGCCACAAATCCGTCCGCGCTCATCGTAAATTTACGGGCGTATTTGCCTAAAAAATGATAACCCGAGCCGGCCTGCGCGATAACGTCTAAAAGCTCGTCCGCGCGCTGCGTATATACGCCTCCCGCGTAGCTAACGCCCCTAGCAAACAGCGACGCGGGCGACATCGAGACGGTCGGCCCCACGACTACGGCCTTTGCGCCCTCTTTTTTTAGCGCTAGGATCTCTTCTAGCGTGTCGTTTAGCAGCGTAACGCCCGTGATTATGAGATTATCGGCCGCCCTAATCGCCTCAGCCGCCCTTTCTTGCGGGACGAAATACGCCGCCTCCTGCGGTTTTAGCACGCTTTTATCAAGCTCTAAAATGCGAAAATCCCTGCCGTTTTTTATCATAAATTTGATATAAGGCACGAGCGCGCCCACGATGACGCTAAGCGAACCCTCGCAGACGTCAAGCTCATGAAACGGATCGGCGTCAAATTTAACCGCATGCGCGCCGGGGTTTTGCTCGAAACGAGTCTGCGAAAGCGCGTTTAAAGCCGCTACCGCTATGGTTTTTTTGATCGCGCCGTCGCTGTTTAAATCCCGCAAAAGAGTTCTGACGTTTTTGCCGCAGATATTGCCCGCATTTGGCATAGAAGCGGCATGAGAGGGGCAGCAAACGGCCTGCGGGATGGCTTTTAGCGGGGTGTAGCTCACGCCGCAAACGCCGTTGCTTAGCTTCACGCCGGTAAAAAATAGCCCGACGACTACGCGCTGCACGCTTAAATTTTCGATTTCGCCTCCCAAAACGGCGTAAATTTCATCTAAAGTTTCGTTTAAAATTTGACCCATATATGCTCCTTTTTTATTAGCGCCTCGGCTAAATTTAGCGTAAAACTAGGCCCCGCGCTTTTACGCCGCGTCCGTTTTATGAGGGCGCGAAGCCTAAATTTAACTGGGCTAGCCGCCGCGTCCGCTTAGATTTCACCCGCCATGCAGCGAAATTCGCTCTAAATTTAGCGCAAATTTGACGCGATTACGACTAAATTTAACCGCCAGCAAACCGTCAAATTTAACCTAAATCAGCGCGATGT
>CAUQRE010000092.1:0-5086 GCA_963520315.1 uncultured Campylobacter sp.
CAGAAGAAGTTCATGATGTTAAACTTTATGTCAAGGCGAGTATTGCAGATATTAGAAATATCATTGAACCTTTGATTGGTGCAGGATTGGATTTTATTCAAAATCCTTCATCGACTATTTTGTCTTTCACTAAACCAAATACGGATTATTTAATACGCGAAATAAATAGGTTTGTTGGAAATGCTGTATCACATAATGATATATCAATCCATGAAGATATTTTTGAGTGTAGTGTGGATGAACGCAGACAATTTTTAAAAGGTTTTGCAGATGTTACAGGGTATATTAGGAGGAGTAATGCGTATTTTAATAAATATGAACATAGAGTTTATTTAGAAATACCGCATAACTGGCAAATGGTAATAGATATATGTAATTTATTGAAGTCAACCGATATTCCTGTACAAACGATTGATTGGGCACATCCTAATATGCGAGATGGAGATCTGAAAAAGTATAATGCAGGTCAAGTTAATTTTTGGAAAAAAGAACATCAAGTAAAAATATGGGCAAATGAGTTTAATCCAATTGGCTTTGGGATTATACACAAACAACAAGCATTGGATATGTTTTCGGATGAATTAATTGCTGCATATAGAAAACTTAGCAAAGACTTAAAAAAGAAAACTCATAAATACTTTTGGGAATCAAAAAGAAAACCGAATAAAACTAAACCGCCTCATCCAGGAGAAAATGATGATTTTATCCCAATAACAATTAGGGGTAAGCATTTCAACTCATGGACGGAAATAGCGAGAGAGTTGGGTTATCATGAGTAAAAGAAATGTAAAAAGTGAATTGGAATTATATTTACCAATGAAAAATTGGTTGCAAGGGTATTTGGAAGATAATTACAAAGGATATAAAATCATCACTGTAGATACCCATTCAGAAAGATTAGATAGAGTTTTAGCTAAGTATGATATAGTGAATGAACTTGCTGTTGGTTTAGATCTCCAAATAGATGTTTTAGGAATAGCAAAAAGAGGAAATACGGTAAAACTATTTTTTATTGAAGCAAAGAAAACAAACTTGACTTTAAGGGACTTAGGACAATTATGGTCATACTGTAAATTAATCGAACCTGAAGAAGCTTTTTTAATGACTTCGGCAGGATTAGGTACATTAAATAAAATACTAAACATTTTAAAGAGAGAAGATTTACTAGATTATGGAAGTGGGAAATTTATAAAAAAGATGAAAATATCTACATGGAATTTAACTTCCGAAACTCCCGACTTATCAACTATGATTCCTAAGATTTAATCTGTCAAATAGATCTAACTTTTATAAGACAGATAACCCTTATCAACAAATCCTCCGAAAATTTTAGCTACAATGACGCGTAAATTTACGAAAGGAAGAAAAATGAGTAAAATTTACAATCTGAACGCCGACACGAAAGTGATCGCAAAAAGCGTCGTTAGCAAGAGGATTTTTGATTGCGAAAACGCTCACGTCGACGTGTTTGCTTTTGATACGGGCGAAGAGCTAGACCACGAGATGCTATTTTGCGACAGTCTCGCGTGGGTCGTAGAGGGCGGCGCGAGTTTGCACTACGGCGAAAAGCAGATGCGCTTAGGCGACGAACAGGCCTGTCTGATAGAGAAAAAAGTGTGGCGAAAATTAATTTTCAATGAACCGACGAAATACGTCTCAATCGATTTTAAGGAGGACTTAATGATAGATCATTTACCTAAGGCGGCTATTTTTAGCCTAGTAGATGCGGTCGAATACGAAGAGGGCAAAATCGTGAGCAAAACGCTCGTCAAAAACGAAAACGGCTCGATGTCGTTGCTATCGTTTTTAAAAGACCAGCAGCTATCTACTCACGCGGCTCCGGGCGACGCGCTTTTGATCGCGCTTGACGGCGAGATGAAGCTAACTATAGGCGACGAGCATTTTGATATCAAAAAGGGCGATACCATCGTACTTCCTGGTAAAATCCCGCACGGGCTAAAGATCCCGGAAAAATTTAAAATGCTGCTTATCGTGACAAAAGATAAGATGTAGAGTTTCGGGGCGATTGCCCCGACTCGTTTAGGAAATATATGGCAAGATTTATAATAGACGACGAAAACATAAGCGTAGATAATCTAGCAACGCTAAAAAAGCTAGGGCAAAAAGATAAAATTTATATCGTAACTAATAATAGACAAAAGCTAAGCATCTCCGTTTTAGCGTGGTTTCTGGCGCGAAAAATCAAAATAAAAATCATACTTTTACAGAGCGCTCACAAGGATTACGCCGATAAAATAATTACGTTTTTAATGGGTAAACTCTCGCGCAAAAAAGACAAAATTTACATCGTCAGCAACGATAAATTTTACGACGACGTGATAGAGTTTTTTAATAAACAAGATAAAAACGGCGGCAAATTTCATAAACTCAAATTTGATTTTAGCCGCTCGCATACGGCGCAGCTCATCGAAGAAAATCGAGACGAAATCGCGATCTTGATACGAAACTCGGGCAGCCTCAGCGAGCTTCATATGAAAATTATCTCAAAATTCGGCAGCAAAAACGGCGCCGGCGTGTATAACGCGCTAAAAGAGGATGCGAGGAAAATTTACAAAAAACCTCAAATAGAAAACTCGCAAAAAGGCGAAGTAAAGCGTATCGCAGCGCCAAATTCTGCAAAATCTAGGCCGGCGACGCAAGGCGACGAGCAAAAATTTGATGAGCGAGAAAAATCGAAAATCGAGTCAAATTTAAGCGGGGAGGCTTTGCGTTCCCAAAGCACCAGGGCAAAAGAGCAAAATTTAGAAAATCTCTCGCAAATCGCGCAAAATTCGGAGCCCGAAAAACTGCAACCTTTAGAGAGCGAAAATGGCGCGGCGACAAATAATGAAAATTTACAAGAGGCAAAAGCCGTAAAAGCAAATTTGAGCGAAAATTTCGATCCTGCCGAGCAGCCAAAAGACGCGGAGCAAAATTTGAGCGTCAAAGCTTCTAGCGATGATCTTAAAGCGGATGAAAAAGGGCAAAATTTATCAAACAAGCGTCCGCCGCAAAAGCCAAATCAAGCTAACGCACCGCAAAACGAAGCAAAAGATAAAGCTGAAAATGCGGCAAAACCACAGCTCTCGATTAAGATAGACGAGGTAAAAAAGCAAGAGATTAGAAAAATCGCGTTTGAGAGTAAAAATTTGGGCGATTTTCACAACGGGCTCGTGAAAAAATACGGCGCAGAGGACGCCGGCAAGCTGTATAAAGCGCTAAAACAAAAGGCAAAAGAGTATCTAAGCAGGCGGGGCGCGACGAAATAGATTTTGCGTTTTGGCTGCGGCTTTTAAAATTTAGTGTTTTGTATTTCTTAAACAAGCGGCCGATGAGACTGCATCTAAAAGCTTTTTGGGCTTAAATTTGATCAAATTCGGCGTTTAAATTTAGCACCGAATTCGGACGGATTTTTGGCAAAATGCCGTGCGCATCGCTATAAAATTTAAGTGCGGATAATCCATAAAATTTGATAAAATTTGGTCGCAAAATCATAAATTTAAGGGCAAAAATGATCTACCTAGTCGGGTCAAATTTGGAATTTGAAGGCGTAAAGACGCTGGTTTTAAACGAGATCAAATTTAATAAATTTAGCGTAAATTTAGCCGAATTTGGCGCACTGGTTCTAACCTCTAAAAACTCCGTAAACGCGCTAAAATTTAATCAAATTTTGCCCGCTAGTTTGCAAATTTACTCCATCGGCGACGGCACTAGCCGCGCGGCTAGCGAGTTTGGCTTTGCTCAAATTTACACTGCAAAAAACGCTCACGGAAATGACTTTGCCGCCGAGATCGCACCGTTTTTAAAGGGCAAAAAAACGCTATTTTTAAGAGCGCGCGAGACGGCTTCGAGCGTGGGCGAAATTTTGAGAGAGAGCGGCGTAAATTTGACGCAAATAATCGCTTACGAAAACGTTTTTAAACCGCTTAACGAGGAGCAAAAACCGCCCAAAAACTCGGCGATCATTTTTACCGCTCCCTCGGCGGTGCGAAATTTTACTCGAAATTTTGGCTGGGATGAGAGCTATAAAGTCGTCGCTATCGGGCTTACGACTGCAAAAGAGCTGGAAAAATTTAGCGTGCCCTCAGTGAGTGCTCAGCAAAATATAAATTCCTGCGTAAGCCTCGCAAAAACGCTACTTTAAGCTAAAATTTTATATAATAGCCTTGCCTGAGTGATTTGGCAGCGTATTTTTATAGGGTCCAACACATTAGTTTCGGCGAAGATGTGCGGCGACCGTGCGACGCGGCTTCGTTTGAGCGTGCGAGCGCGAGAAGTTGCGACCTAAAGGAACCGCCTATTTGCAAGGTTGGCTTTGAATTTTCGGGCCACTTATATGCGCACCGCTCACTTGGGTTTTTATTTTTGGAGAAATTATGAAAATTTTGATAATCGGAAGCGGCGGGCGCGAGTACTCAATAGCTCTAAAACTTCAAGAATCCCGCAAACACGAGCTTTTCTTTGCTCCGGGTAACGGAGCCACTTCAAAGCTCGGCACAAATCTAAACATCAAAGATTATAATCAGCTCGCAGAATTTGCCGAGACGAAGCAAATAGAACTAACGATCGTCGGCCCCGAGGCGCCGCTAAGTGACGGCGTCGTGGATATCTTTAAGGCGCGAAATTTAAATATTTTCGGACCGAGCAAGGCTGCGGCTAGGCTTGAGGACAGCAAGGCGTTTATGAAGGACTTTTTGGCTAGAAACGCTATCCGCACGGCTGCCTATCTAAACACCGATGATTACGATGCTGCGGCTAAATTTATCGACTCTCTTGCCGCTCCGATCGTCGTTAAGGCTGACGGACTGTGTGCGGGCAAAGGCGTGATAATCGCGCAAAGCCGCGAGGAAGCAAAGGCTGCGGCTCGCGACATGCTAAGCGGAGAGAGCTTCGGCGAGGCGGGCAAACGTGTGGTCGTGGAGGAGTTTTTAGACGGATTTGAGCTTAGCTTTTTTGCAATTTGTGACGGCGAAAATTTCGTCAGCCTACCCGTAGCGCAAGATCATAAGCGCCTAAAAGATAACGACGAGGGCCCAAATACCGGCGGTATGGGCGCCTACGCTCCTAGTCCGCTAGCAAGCCCCGA